>CAMZEI010000033.1 GCA_947305815.1 uncultured Bacteroidales bacterium
GCCTCTTCACCGCACACAAGACTTTCAAGACCATAGGTTCGGCCGGTGTGCCTGTAAGTATGGGATCATACGATATCTCCGCCCATGGATGCGTGGGGGTCAAATGGGAGAACTGCTCACAGACCACCGATATAAACGACACGCGATACTGGGGGATATTCGTTTCCAACTTCTGCAAGTCCCTTGCTCTGGACAATTGCGTTTTATCCCGCTTTGATGCCCACCAGGGGGTAAGGGACGTAACCCTTACGGGCTGTGAATTCGGGCACACGGGAGTCAACGTCGTCGGCTGCGGGACCTTGCGGCTTGAGAACTGCATCATCCATCGCAAGTCCCTGGTCGCCCTCAGGGCCGATTATGGCAGCTCATGGGAAGGTGAACTCATAGCCAGGAACTGCAAACTCATAGTCCCTGAAGGGGCTAAAAACGTGTCTATCCTGAGAGGATCAAATGCCGGAAAGCACGACTTCGGTTACACCTGCTACCTCCCGGAAAAAATTGATATCGAGAACCTTTCGATTGACGATAGCCGAGTCAGCCACAAGGACTACCAGGGTCCCCTGGTTTTCGGGAAATTCAAGCGCAATTCAGGCGAGGAAGTGCCTTATCCCTATATTGCAAAGGGAGTCATCAGCCTTAGGAACATTGAAGTAAGCAGTGGCAAGCCCCTGGGAGTAAGCCTCGACCCCGAAATGTCCCGGGATTACACGGTGTCGCGATAGCTGCAATTACTTCAGCAGCTCGCTGCAAATCCACATCATGGCCATCTGCCCGTGAGGATCACCGTTGGAGCGGGGACGGTCCATATACCACTCGCGGCTGTCCCTGCGGTCAGTCCCGATGCAGACATCTGCAAGATTGGCATGTTCATCCAGTTTCCCACACAGGGAAACCCAGGCACGACGTGCTGCAGGGCCGTATGTGGCCTCGTCCAGCAATCCAAGGCGCACACCTTCGATGAAAGCATAGGCGAACATGGCCGAGCAGGAAGTCTCATCCCAGAACTCCGCATCATCAATAACCTGCCCCCAGAGACCGTTCTCGCGCTGATATACAAGGAGAGTGGGCATCATTTTCATATATGCTTCCGTAAGTGAAGGACGATACTCACTGTCCTCGGGGAGATAGGTCAGAAGCATGGGCAGGCCTGCCGCCATCCAGCCATTGCCGCGTCCCCAGAAGAAGGGTGCTATTGCAGCATGGTAGAACAGTCCGTTGTCCCGCTGGAGCGTATCCATATACATTTTCATCTCGCGGGCAGCACGGTCTATGTACTTGCGGTCTCCGGTGGCTCGATAGGCCTGAGTCTGGAGGACCGTGATCATATACATATCATCAATCCACAGGCGGGTCTGAGGAGAATAACCGTTGGCAAGGAATTCGCGCTGACCCTCAATAGGGTAATTGCCATTGCCTCCCACCTTCTTGCCGGGCTCGCCGGTCGGATCTTCCCACTGATGATCGGCATACCGGAGTCCCAGCTCCAATGCCCTCTTGTCGCCATTCATAAGATATATCTCCAGAGGGATGGCTCCGAAGATGGAGAAATCCACATGATTGTCGCGATTGCACAGTGACTTCCTCTCTCCATAGAACGGCTCAAAGAAATCAATCAGCCGCTTCTCCAGCTTCTTGTTGTGGGAGCGGTGAGCAAACTCTATGGCATTAACCCAAAGGCTTACCACGGAATAATTCATCTCCTTGCCGCCTCCATAATTATATGGTGCCTGATAACCCGGAAGATTATTGCCATAGTCCAGTGGGTCGGCAGCAAGTAATTGCTCCGCAACACGATTGCCAATGGTTTCGACGCTGATCTCTTCGGGGAGATCTTTAAAATCATTGAGGGCGACTTGAGCCCCGCAAGAAGCACACAGCAGCGATGCAGCCAGGAGGGCAAGATTGAGTTTCTTCATATAGCAAATCTGTTAATAAGCAAAGGTTATCGTTTTCTGCTCTCGCCGAGGACTGCCCAGCGGACGAAGGGGATGCGGCGCAGGATCTCGTACAGCAAAGGAGTTAGGGTGAAGACCGCGGCAGTCAGGATAGCGTACATCGCCCATGCCGGGAGGGTCGTATAGGTCTTCATCATGTAGCCAAAGCTGGCGACGACAGCATAATGGAGGACGTAGAGTCCGAAGCTGGAGCGGGTCATGTAACCGGCAAAAGCCGAAGTCCGGTCGAATTTGGCCTTGAACCAGGCCATCATCGCAAGGCATGCCAGCCAGCCGTAGAGGCAATTAAGCGGGCTCCCCAAGTACTGAGGAGTAGTATTGTCCTGCCCGAATGTGGTGACAATCAATACGATGCCGGCAGTCCATGCGCACGAAAGCAGCGGTATCCAGGCCTTACCCAACACTTCCTGCACCTCGTCATGCGAGAATACGAACCAGCCCATAAGGAACGGCACCAGATAGCTCAGCGGCTTATAGAGGTTGTACAGTCCGTCCGCCGACTCGGGCCTTGGATTCTGAATCATGCACTGCTGTCCAAGCCAGAACAGTAAGCCCAGAAGGATGATCCAGGCAATTGCGCCCTTGCCGGAGAAAGCCTTGCCGCAGGCATTCCAGAGGCGGTCCCCTCGGTCAAGCCAGCGCACCGGCAGCAGGACCAGCGACAGGAGCCACAGGTCCTGGGCGAACCACAGCGGACCGATGCCGGAGAAAGCCATAATAAAGAATTTCGCTACTCCGGGCACCCCGTCGAATGCCCCGCCGCGAGCCGCTACTACGGTATTGAAATAACCCACCATCCACTGGAACACCAGCAGTCCGATGGTCGCGGGGACGAGCAGCTTCCGTGTACGGGCCTTGAACCAGGTCCGGCCGTCATACTTATCCAGCGCATACCGGGCACTGATGCCCGCCAGCAGGAACAGAAGCGGCATGAACCAAGGATACAGGATGTACATCACCACATCCTGATACTGGTGCATCTCGGGATACGGGCCGAAGCCGCCTATCCCGCCGAACACTCCCTTATTATTATAAAAGTAGATTACGTGATACAGAAGCACCAGGAGAACCGTCACCCAGCGCAGATTGTCTATCCAATGCTTTCTCATTTCCCTACAAAGATAACGCTTTTTGGCTTAAGCCAGGCCGGGAGGGCAGGGTTTGCCGATTGAGCGTCGGTAGGCAAAGTACAGCTCCTCGGTAGCGAGAGCCATTTTGGTGACAGAGAATGCCTGATCAGGCTCAGGATAGGTGTACCAGGTGTCCAGCAGGGTATTGAGGTCCACGCAGTCCCCGTATTTACCGAGATACTCGTATTCGATGTGCACGGAATACAGCGACGGCACCGGAAGCTCCATCTCGAAGGGATCTCCGTCCACATCCGTGCCGTGGACATGGAAGCCATTCATATCGTGCTGCATGGTGCCATCCCCCAGACGGATGAACTTCTTGGCGTTGGGAAGGCTGTCGACATGGACCCTCAGGACACCGCTGTCGTAAGTGCCAGCCTCAATCTCAGCACGCACATTGGCACGCTCCCACTCGTACCAGTCAGGGATATGGGAGAATTCCGTCTCGCCCTCGAGCGCTTCAAGCTCTCCGAGCTCCGTCATGCGCCACCGCTTGCCGCAATGAGGGCACTGGTAAAGCACTTTGTGCAGGCCTTCCGCGCGCTTGGGATACTTGGTGAGCGTGCCGGTAGCCTTCTGCCAGGCGAAGTCATCGTACTGGAAGGCTTCGACTATGCGCTTGTTAATCTCGTCCACGGAGAGCTCCTTCACCTGCTCGGGAGTGAGCAGAAGGGTGTAGTCAGCCTCTGTGTGGATTTTGCGGTCGTGCAGGTTCCAGAAAGGAGAGTTGACATGATGTCCGTGGGTGATGAACGTTACCACAGGCACCTTGAACAACTTGCAGAGCTTGCCAAGCGATGCCGGCAGTACAGCAGTGGTGCCGCATAGGGAATATCTGGCCTCAGGATAGACGACGGCTATGTCGCGGTTGTCTATCACCTTTGCCAGCTGGCGGGTGAGGACGGTATCGTTGGTGAACTTGCGCTTACAGATGCATCCCACAGCCCTCAGCAGCCACTCCCTGCCGATGAATCCGTCGATAGCCACCACGTAGTTCGCCTTGTACGGGTAAATCACCTGAGTTGCAACCTGGAAGTCCATGAAGGCGTTGTGGTTGCAAAGGAGAAGATACGGAGGCTCCAGCGGGACGTCCACGCCTTTAAAATGTATGGCAGGCCTGTGTGTAATCATGCTCGGCCAGCTCAGGAGTTTGGTGATGGGCTTAAGATACCATTTGGTACGGACCGGGTCCTTAGCCATGTCAAATCGCAAGAAGGGCTTTTTCATGCTCGTTGATAATTACTTGGAGATAATTCGCAAAGATAGCAACACGGTGAAAATATTCAAGTGGAAGTCCAGAATATAGATTTTCCTTTTTCTTTTTAACTTCCGGGGTCGGGGAGCATCTTTAATGTGTAACTTCGCGACTATGACCCGGGACGCAAATGACATACTCCAACTGGCTGCCCGCCGATACGGGAAGCGGCTGTACTGGCACATAAGGCGCCTTGTTGTCAGCCATGACGACGCCGAGGATGCCCTGCAGGAGACCATGATCAAGATTTACTCCAAGGCCGGGTCGTTCAGGGGCGAAGAGTCAGCGCTGGAGGCATGGTGTTACAGGATTGCCACCAACGAGGCTCTGCAGGTCATCCGCAGACGCAGACATTTCATGCAGAGTCTGGATTCAGTAGGAGGAGAGCTCGCGGAGATGGTCGCAAGCGAGAGCGCGCCGGATGCCGACCGCACGGCAATCCTCTTCCAACAGGCGATAATGCAGCTGAGTACACAGCAGCGGGTCGCATTCAACCTGCGCTATTACGATGAGCTACCCTATGCACAGATAGCCGAGATAACAGGCAAGAGTGAAGGGACACTCAAGACCAATTACCATTACGCAGTCGAAAAGATTAAGGAGTACTTGAAAGAACACGCGATATGAAAGAGTTCAGCAATATAAATACCGGTCTCCCCTACATTGAGAGCGAAGCTTACATCGAGTCGCTCGTAGAGAGGCAGACAGCAGCGGCAGCTGAGCAGGCAGGAGCCGCTCGCTGGCAGACACGCCGGCCACTGTACTATTCGTTCGCGACCCTCGCCGTCGCAACTTCCGTCCTGCTTGCCGTCCTCCTGCCGCAGAGGAGCAAGAGCCCGATTGACAGCTTCCTTGCGTCCATCACCGACGAAGAGGCTGCATTGATAGCCGCCTGGCAGATTGAAGACATTCCGGAATACTAGATTATACAAACCATCAAACATTTTACAGTCATGAAACGTTTACTTATCACCATCCTGGCAGGACTTCTCGGCACCTTCGCTTTTGCCCAGGGACCCGAACAGGAAGCAGAAATGGGCCAGAAATTCTTTGAGGCCAAAATCCGCGAGTTCGTCTACAGGCTCGAGCTCACTGACGAGCAGAAGGCACAGTTCGTACCCATCTACGAGCGCTACGACGAAGAGGTGCGCGCGATTAAGGAAGGGAAGCCCGGGCATATGGGCAAGCCTGCTACCTCCGAAGAAGCAGCAGCTATCGTAAAAGCCAGAATCGAGAATCAGAAAGCCAAGCAGGATGTGCGCCTGAAATATGTGGACGAGTTCGCAGCCGTGCTTGATCCCGGACAGCTTGTCCGTCTCTATAAGGTTGAGGGAGATATCCAGCAGAAGCTGATGAACCGCAACAACGGCAAAGGCCCCGGTAACGGCCCCGGAAAAGGTCAGGGCCGCGGACCCGGAAAGCACGGGCAGAGGCCGTAAAATCCTGGCACTTTGTTTGCCCGCAGGAAGTATTCTGCGGGCTTTTTGTTATTTTTGCGTTGTTAAGTCAGACTATTTATATTAATGATATGAAAGACAACAAATTTCTGCTCCCTGCCGTGATACTCGGCGTGAGCATCGTAATCTTCGGGATTATCCTGGGTTGCGCAGCCAGCGCCTTTATCAACAAGGACCGTCAGGTGACGGTCAAGGGCCTCAGTGAGCGCGAAGTCCCCGCCAACATCGTGAGCTGGTCTTTCACAACCTCAATCACAGGTGACGCCCTCCCGGCTCTATACGCCGAAGTCCAGGCAACCAACGCCAAGGTTGTGAAGTTCCTTCGCGACAACGGCCTCAGCGACGAAGAAATCACCGTCCTCCCTCCCGAGGTGGATGACCGCATCTCCAACCGCTGGTCCAACGAGAGAATTCCCTTCAACTACAAGCTCACCACCCCCATCAGCGTCAGTTCCACCAATGTAGCGCTGGTGCAGGAGATAGTGATGAAGCAGGGCGACCTCATCCGCGAGGGCATAGCTATCGGCGGCGATAACAGCCTGCGCTATGACTACACCGGCTTCCAGGAGCTCAAGCAGGAGATGGTCGAAGAGGCCCTCGCCAACGCCAAGGTTACCGCGGCCCAGATCACGGGCAGCTTCGGCTCCCGTCCCGGCAAGGTGATTACCGCCGACCAGGGGCAATTCTCGATCTACAGCAAGAGCGACAATCCCAGCATGATGAAGGTGCGTGGCGTTGCCACGATCACCTATTCGATATCACAGTAATCTACTGTACGTACCCCAGAGCCGCGACGCTTATCCGGACACCCGCCGGACAGGCGTCGCGAAGTGCGTTCAGGCACTCCGAAGTGGTGGCGCCGGAGGTGAAGACATCATCTACGAGCAGGATATGACGGGCGCCACGAAGGCGTCGTGCTGCCGGCGCCGCGGCGGTAAAGGCTCCCCGGACATTGGACCGCTTGGCCGCGGCGCCGGAGAGCCTGGCCTGGCTCGAAGTGCGGCGGGAGCGCCGGAGCGCCCTTGTCTCGACTCGCGCGGATGGCAGGCGGGAGGCGATTGCGGCGGCTATTACGGCAGCCTGATTGTAGCCCCTTCGCCAGCGCCGGGTCCAGTGCAGGGGTACCGGGACCACCACGTCCACATCGGCAAAGTATTCCGAACCGGCAAGGTAATCCCCCAGCATAGAGGCAAAGCGCCGCCCGGCAGGGATATTGCGGCGGTATTTCAGCGCACGGGTAATGCGCCCGTAATCAGAGTCATAACTATAGAAGAACAGCGCCGCCGCACGGCAGTACCTGTCTTCGTCCGGCAGCAGGGCATTGAGCCTGTCTGCCATGGGATTGCGGCTCAGGAGCCAGTAGCGCGTAAGCGGCAGATCAGCGAGGCACACAGAGCAAATGTGCTCCTCCTTAGGGAGAAGCACATTACCGCAGGCCGTGCAGACTCTCGGGGCTATGAGGTCCGCTACTGCGCGAGAGAGTCTAGCAATCCATCGCGCCACAGCAGTTGATTACCTGGCCGCTTACATAGGACGAGAGGTCGCTTGCGAGGAACAGGGCTACATTGGCCACATCCTCGGGAGTGCCGCCGCGGCGAAGAGGGATGTTCTTGATCCACTCGGCCCTGACTTCGTCGGGCAGAGCCGCCGTCATGTCGGAGATGATGAAGCCGGGGGCTATGCAGTTGGCCCTGATGTGGCGGGGCCCCATCTCCTTGGCGATGGACTTGGTAAGTCCTATCATACCGGCCTTGGAGGCCGCGTAGTTGGCCTGCCCGGCATTGCCGTGCTTGCCGACGACACTGGACATCGAGATGATGCTGCCGCCCTTCTGACGGGACATGACGGGAGTCACCGCATGTATGAAATTGAATGCCGATTTGAGGTTGACCCCTATCACGGCATCCCACTGGGACTCCTCCATGCGGAGCATGAGGCCGTCGCGGGTGATGCCGGCATTGTTGACGAGGATGTCGATGCGGCCCAGGTCAGCAACTATCTGCTCAACCACTGCGTGGGTCTCGTCGAACTTGGCCGCATTGGAAGCGTAAGCCTTGACCCTGTGCCCGAAAGCTTCGAGTTCGTGGACGGTGTCCTCGCTGATTGCTATATCCGTGAAGGCTATGTCAGCGCCTTCGGCTGCGAACCGCATGGCTATCGCCTTGCCGATTCCTCTGGATGCTCCCGTGATGAGAGCCACTTTACCATCTAAAAGTCCCATATCTGTTTTAATCGTTTTTCATTGCATCTTCTATCTCGTCCGGCGAAGCAGGCAGCCTCTCGCCACCCAGCCTGCGGGCTCCGTCATCTGTCACAAGCACGTCGTCCTCCAGGCGTATGCCGCCGAAGTCGTAATATTCTTTCAACTTATCAAAGTTAACCATCCCTGTGCCGGTGCCCTCTTTCTTCCAGAGCTCGATCAGGTCGGGGATGAAGTAGATGCCGGGCTCATCGGTGACAACGTTGCCGGGTTGCAGACGGCGCGCCATGCGAAGGCTACCGAGTCCCAGCTGCGTCGAGCGGGTCTGGTCGGGGTCATAGCCGACGAGGTTCTCGCCCAGATCCTCCATATCGTGCACATCCAGGCCCATGTTGTGCCCGAGGCCGTGAGGCATGAAGAGTCCGGCGATGCCGGCTGCGACCATCTCGTCAGGGTCGCCGTGCACGAGTCCGAGCTCACCGAGGCGCACCAGCATGTGCCTTGCGGCTGCAAGATGCACGTCACGGTAGGCGACACCGGGCTTTGTCAGACTGAAAGCCAGCTCATGACACTCATATACTATCTGATATATATCCCTCTGGCGGGAGGTGTACTTGCCTCCTGTCGGATAGGTGCGGGTGAAGTCCGAAGCATAGTGCTCGTTGCTCTCGGCACCTGCGTCGATTACCATCAGTCTGCCCGGCTCTATCACCGCTTCGTGGCTGTGACAGTGGAATATCTCGCCGTGCTGGGTGAGTATTGTGGCGAAGCTGACGCCCCAGCCCTCAGCGAGGGTTACGCCCTCCATCTCTCCCACAATCTCCTGCTCGACGCGCCCTAGGCGTATCCCCTTGCGGGCGACGGTGTGCATCTTCTGTCCCAGGACACAGGCGGCATCAATGGCGGCAATCTCTTCAGGACTCTTCACAAGGCGCATCTCCACCACGGCCTTCACAAGCGGCAGCGAAGCACGGGGGCAGCCGGCCTTGCCTGCACTGAACAGCTCCTCAGGGGCGAATCCCAGCATAGAGCTGAGCCTCTGGGCATTGTAATAGCGCGAAGCCGGCAGGAAATGCACCGGACGGCCCTTGATGAGGGCATCCGAGATGTACCATGAGAGCTTGGCGGCGGGCTCGGTCTTAGCCACTCCGACTCCTTCGGCAAGAGACTGCACCGAAGGCATAGGGCCCATCCATATTATATCGTCTATGCCGAAATCGTCGGCAAAAATGATCTCTTCGCCGCTCTCCAGGTCTATCGTCGCTGCAAACTGCGGCTCGTCAATTCCGAAGAAATACAGCCAGTTGCTGTCCTGACGCCACTTGTAACAATTGTCCCTGTACTGGGCGGGGGAATCCGCGTTGCCGACGAAGAGGGCTATGCCCTTCTCTCCCGAGAGTTTGCGGAGGAGCTCACGGCGGCGTGTGATATAAGTTTCTCTACTGAACATCCCTGAACGGTATTTAAAGTACAAAGATAATAAAAACAGATTCCGGGTCAAGCCCGGAATGACTTATTCGTGAATCAAACAAAATTCGTAACTTTGCGAGGTTATGGATGTCCAGGAACTTCAGATAATAAAGAACAAGCACGACATAGTCGGCAATAGCCCGGGGCTCAACCGCGCTATCGAGATGGCCGTGCAGATAGCTCCCACCGAGCTCACAGTGCTGATTACCGGTGAGAGCGGCGTGGGCAAGGAGGCCATCCCCCAGATAATACACCAGCTGAGCCGCCGCAAGAACGGCCGCTACCTCGCCGTCAACTGCGGCGCCATACCCGAGGGCACCATCAACGCCGAGCTGTTCGGCCACGAGAAGGGAGCCTTCACCGGAGCAATAGGCGAGCGCAAGGGTTATTTCGAAGAAGCCAACGGCGGAACCCTGTTCCTCGATGAGATAGGCGAGCTCCCCAAGGAGACCCAGGCCATGCTCCTGCGCGTCCTGCAGAGCGGCGAATACATGAAGGTAGGCTCCTCCAAGGTGGAGAAGACCGACGTAAGGGTCGTCGCCGCGACCAATGTGGACCTATCTTATGCAGTCGCCACAGGCAAGTTCCGCCAGGACCTCTATTACCGCCTCAACGCCGTGCAGATTGCGGTCCCCTCGCTCGCCGAGCGCAAGGACGATATCTATCTGCTGTTCCGCAAGTTCTCCTCCGACTTTTCAGAGAAGTACTCCCTTCGCAAGATATCCCTTTCGCACGAAGCCATAACCCTGCTTACCTCATACCGCTGGCCGGGCAATATCCGCCAGCTCAAGAATATAGCAGAGGCAGTGACTGCCATGGAAGCCCCTTCGGCAGCCCCCGGCGCTGAGAGGGTGGAGGTGGATTCGCACACACTGGCGCAGTACATGCCGCGTGAGGACGATACCCTGATCCCCGCAACCGTCAGCACAGGCAGCGGCTCCGGCATGTCCGAGAACGACAAACAGATGTTCGTGAAGGCCATCCTGGACCTCAAAAACGAGGTGGACGACCTCCGGGCAAGGCTTGACGGCATCTCTCAGCCCGCGATGGCCCAACCGCGAATACTCGAAGTCCGCAAAGAGGATTTCGCACCCGCGGACGAAGATTTTTCCGAGCCTGAGGCTCCCGAGCTTACAATACGCAAGGCCAGCGACGACCTTATCGAGAAGGCGCTGCTCAAGCACGGAGGCAAGGTCAAGCCGGCAGCTGCAGAGCTAGGCATTTCCGAGAGGACCATATATCGCAAACTGGCCGAAAAGAAATCAAAATAATGAAAAGACTTCCCTCCATACTGCTTGCTGCAGTCCTGCTGCTGTCCTCCTGCGGGATTTACTCCTTCACGGGTACTTCCATTCAGCCGGATGTCAACTCTATCTGCATCAATTATATAGAGTATAAGGCCCTGAAGGTCAATCCCACGCTCAGCAACGAGCTGACCGAGGCGCTTCGCACCCGCTTCCGCCGCATGACAAGGCTGCAGATCGAGGAGGAAGAGGGCGATCTGGACCTAAGTGGGGAGGTTACCGGATATGATGTGGCGGCAACAGCCATCACCTCCGGCGACGTGGCGGCACAGAACAGGCTCACCGTGACCATCCGGATGAACTTCATCAACAACAAGCATCCCGAGGACAACTTCGAGAACAAGACTTTCTCGGCATACAGCGACTACGACTCCACCCTCTCTCTCGATCAGGCTGAGTCCTCACTGGTGGCCGAGATTATTGAAAAACTGGTTGAAGACATCTTCAACGCAACGGTGGCACAATGGTAGCTGAGTACAAGATATCCTCCCTGCCCATAGGCGAGCTGTCGGCGCTTATCGAAGAGCATCCCTGGTTCGCCATCGCACGCAAACTGCTCTGCGAGAGGCTGGCATCCCTCGGAAGGGACAGCGATGCCCTGTACGCCGAGACTGCTCTCCACCTGCCGTCACGCTCGGTAGTGGCCGGCCTGTCTCACTCTCCAGCCCGCCTGTCTGAATTCGAAGACAGCACTTTGAGCATCACGGAGCGCAAGAAGCAGGAGCCGAAGGTGATTGTGATTGGAGGAGACTATTTCACGCAGGATGAGTACGATGGGGTCCGCAAGGAAGAAGACGGAGCATTTCCCCGTTTCGCTTCCGGTGAGTCCGACGCTCCCATAGTGATTGACAGCGACCCGGACGAGGCCGATTTCTTCTATACCGAGACGCTTGCCGGCATCTATCTCGAACAAGGCTATGTAGATATGGCAAGGGAGATTTATTCCAAACTTAGTTTGCGTTATCCGGAAAAAAGTGTTTACTTTGCAGCCCTTATTGACCGTTTGGACAAAAAATAAATAAGAATATGAACGCAGTATTTACGATTTTAACCGTTCTCGTGATTATCGCAGCCGTCCTGCTCGTGCTAGTCGTGCTGCTGCAGAATGGCAAGGGAGAAGGCATGGCCAGCAACTTCGTAGCCGGCAACCAGACCTTCGGCGTACGCCAGACCGCAGATATCCTTGAGAAGATCACCTGGGTGCTCGTAGCAGTTATCCTGGCTCTCTCGATTGTTTCTTCCTTCACACTCGGTAAGGGTGGAAACGCCGATATCGATATCACCGACCAGATTGAAGGTGCCGCTCCCGAGCAGCCCGAATTCCCTACCGCTCCCATCGAGATAGAGAATCCTGAGGCTCTGCCGGCAGAGTAGTTACCGGGGAAGAATCTCTAATAAAAAGGGTGGCCAAGCGGCCATCCTTTTTATTTATTGTCCGTTTTTTGACTATATTTGTATGCTGTACTGGAAAATCAGTAAATATTCAATATCAATTATGAAACAAATCTTTAAGGTTTTAGCCATCGCGGCCATCGCAGTCTCGGCAATGAGCTGCTCCAAGGCCCGCATCGACAACATGAACAAGATTGACGGCATCATCTACGAGTGCACTCCCGAGGTGCTCGCCGCTGTTGCCGGCAAGGTCCCCGTGACCGTAGAAGTCACCTACCCCAAGGGATATTTCGATCCCAAGGCTACCCTCGTAGTGACTCCCGTCCTCGTCTACGAAGGCGGAGAGGCTGCAGCCGAGTCTTTCATCTATCAGGGTTCCAAGGTCAAGGACAACTACAAGGTTATCTCCAAGGACGGCGGCAGGGTGCGCGAATCCTTCAGCTTCGACCTGGTCGACGGCATGGAAGTAGCTCACCTCGAGCTTCGCGGCACCGCATTCGCCGGCAAGAAGACCGTCGAGATCCCCGCAGTCAAGATTGCTGACGGTGTCAACACCACCTACAAGCTCGTCGACGCAAGCGGTGAATACAGCCTCAAGGCTGACGGATTCAAGGATGTCATCACCGTCACCACCGAGGGACAGATCCTCTACGACGTCAACTCCGCAACCGTTAAGAACAAGGAGCTCCGCTCGGATTCCATCAAGAAGCTCCAGGAAGCTCTCAAGGAGATGAAGACCAACGAGCGCATGAGCGTCAAGGGTACCGAGATCGTAGCTTACGCATCTCCGGAGGGTGGTGAGAAGTACAACGCCAAGCTCTCCGACAAGAGGGCAGGCACCGCCGAGAAGGCATGGTCCAAGATCTCCAAGGGCATGGACGCTGACGAGGTGGTCATCAAGAGCATAGGTCAGGACTGGGAAGGCTTCAAAGAGGCAGTTGCAGCATCCGATATCGAGGACAAGGACCTTATCCTCCGCGTCCTTTCGATGTACAGCGATCCCGCTGTCCGCGAGAGTGAAATCCGCAACATGTCCCAGATCTTCACCGAGCTCAAGGACAAGGTCTTCCCCGACCTCCGCAGGGCCCGTTTCATCACCACCGGCGAGTATGTCAACTATTCTGACGCTGAGCTTCTTGCCCTCGCAGAGGAGCATCTAGGCTCTCTTGACGAAGTGAGCATCCTCCACGCAGCAACCCTCACCAAGGACCTCGAAGGCAAGGAGATTCTCTATAGGTACGCAGCTGAGAAGTTCGGCAGCAAGGTTGCAAACTACGACCTCGCAGTCCTCGCCCTCAACGCCTTCAAGTCCGACGCAGCCGAGAAGTACATCGCTGCAGCAGGCACTCCTGACGCCGATATCCTCAACCTCCAGGGCGTCATCGCAATGCGCAAGGGTGACATCGACAAGGCAATGGCTCTCTTCCAGAAGTCCGGCACCAAGGACGCACGCACCAACATGGGTACCCTCGACATCCTCATGGGTAAGTACGAGCAGGCGGCCCGCGAGCTCAAGGACGGCAGCAGCCCCAAGAACGAAGCTATCGCTTACCTGCTCCTCGGTGATGCCGACAAGGCCGCAGCTACCGTGAAGTGCCACTGCGCAAGCTCTGACTACATCCGCGCAATCGCAGCCGCTCGCAAGGGCGACAAGGAAGGCGTCGACAAGTGGCTCGCATCCGTTAGCAAGAAGAGCGCAAAGCTGGCCGAAAGGGCCGCCAAGGACATTGAGTTCGCGAATTTCCGCTAGACTCGCCTTTGGATTTTGCAATTTTATCCGTATATTTGCAGCCCCCATTTTTGGGGGCTATTTTTAAATAACAGATTTACAAACAGTTATGCCAACAATTCAACAATTGGTCCGCAAAGGACGCGAGGTAATCGAGGTCAAATCGAAGTCTCGTGCTCTGGATGCTTGCCCTCAGAAGCGTGGCGTTTGTCTCAGGGTTTACACGACTACCCCCAAGAAGCCTAATTCGGCTATGAGGAAGGTCGCCCGTGTGAGGCTTACCAACGCTAAAGAGGTCAACGCCTACATCCCGGGAGAGGGCCACAACCTTCAGGAGCATAGCATCGTCCTCGTAAGAGGCGGCCGTGTGAAGGACCTTCCCGGTGTACGTTACCACATCCTCAGAGGAGCTTTGGATACCGCTGGCGTAGAGGGCAGGACTCAGTCCCGCTCGCTCTATGGTGCCAAGAGGCCGAAGTAAATCGGGGTATTATTTTAACTTTTTCCAACAATGAGAAAAGCAAAGCCTAAGAAGAGGATTCTACTTCCGGATCCCAAGTTTCACGACACAAGCGTAACGCAGTTCGTGAACAACCTGATGTTGCAGGGGAAGAAGAGTATCGCGTATTCTATTTTTT
>CAMZEI010000034.1 GCA_947305815.1 uncultured Bacteroidales bacterium
GAACGGGACAGGATTAATCAGCTGCTCTATGCCAAAGAAGAGGGCATAGCGCAAGGCAAGGCCCAGCAGGCAGCAGAGACGGCTCGAAAAATGCTAAAGAAGGGTATGCATAAAGATACCATATCAGAACTGACAGGTCTCAGTAAAGAGCAGATTGATGCGCTGTAGATTACTACCATCTGCCAAGGGACTGCTATAATTCGCCGCGCCGGGTTTCCGGGGCGGCGAATTGTTTTATTGCAGTCGAGGCAAGCGCTGGATCAGGTAATAGATTCAAGTGAGCGATTCGTTGGACGAGAGATCTACATGCCAGATTATTTTTGTATATTTGTATGATTGGAACAACACTAAAACACCTATATTCTATGAAAAAACTCTTCACGATCATCGTTTTGGGCATGATTGCATTTGCGGCAAGCGCACAGGAACAGGAAAAGGAAATGAAGACCGGATGGTCACTGGGCGTGCTGCCTACAGCCACTTTCTCCGTGGATAACGGCTTCCAGGCAGGTGCCTTCGGCGACGTCTACTACTATGGCGACGGCGGGACCTATCCCGATCCTCTCCACAAGATCAGCTGGGAGGCTTCTTATTTCACCAAGAGCCACCGCATGCGTCTGTACCTCGCGTATGACTCCAAATACCTGATCCCCAACATGCGTATCAACGCGTCGGTGACCTACATGAACGACCCTCTGTACAGCTTCTGGGGATTCAACGGCGCTGCTTCGATGCAGAACTATGACATCTGGTCCGCCCGTGACATCACACTGCCCAATGGCAACAATGTCAACTACTACGGCATGTCCCGCCAGATGCTCCGCATACTCGCCAATGTCCAGGGCCGCGTCACCGACAACCTCAACTGGGCAGCCGGACTCAACTTCTGGGACTGGAAAATCGGCGACATGAAGGATACCGGAGTGGACGGCAAGTACTACGACACCGACCTCACCCTCTACAAAAAATATCAGCAGCTCGGAGCCATCAAGGCTGAGGAAGCGAACGGCGGCAAGGCTCTCGAGATCAACGCCGGCCTGGTGTACAACACCCGCGACATCGAAGCCGCTCCTAATCATGGTATCTGGGCTGAGGCCTACCTCAACGGCAATGTGATTGGACAGCGCTACCTCAAGGCCTGCGTGTATTTCCGCAACTACATCAGCATTCCTATCCACCTCTTCAAGGCAGGCGATCCCGTGTTCGCATACCGCCTTGCATGGCAGCAGACCATCGCAGGTGAGACCCCGATCTACATGATCCAGAACAATCCCCTGCTTGTCCAGCGCAACATGATATCCGAAGGATTCGGCTCATCCAACACCATACGCGGTCTGCGTGAGAACAGAATCCTCGCCGAGGGCATGGCATGGGCCAATACCGAGCTTCGTGTCAAGCTCGTAAGCTTCAAGCTAGCCAACCAGTATTTCTATGTGGCAGTGAACCCGTTCTTCGATGCAGGCGTAATTACCAAGGGTTACCGCACCGACTTCCTCCAGGGCGTAATCGCTGACGCAGGACTCGATGGAATCACAGCAACTCAGATCTACGACGCATCCTTGATGAAGGGCCTCATCTACAGCGCCGGTGCCGGTCTCAAGATTGCGATGAACCAGAACTTCATCGTCTCCGTCGAGCTTGCAAAGTGCTTCAACGAGCCTCTCGACGCAGGCATGTGGCTTGGTATAGGTATCAACTACCAGTTCTAGTAAGCTTTGGCTAAATACATACTCGCGCTTGACCAGGGGACAAGCTCCTCACGCGCAATAGTTTTTGATCATCTGGGCGGTATCGTTTCGACCGCCCAGATGGAATTTACACAGCACTTCCCTCAGCCCGGTTGGGTGGAGCATGACCCCAGGGAGATCTGGGCATCCGAGGCTGCCGTAATCGCCGAAGCCATCTCAAAGGTCGGCATCACCGGCAAGGACATCGCTGCCATAGGTATCACCAACCAGAGGGAAACCACCATAGTCTGGGACGCCGCCACCGGTATCCCTGTATGCAACGCAATTGTCTGGCAGGACCGCAGGACTTCAGAGTTCTGCGACAGCCTCAAGGCTCAGGGTCTCACCGACAAGATACGGCAGAAGACCGGCCTCATCATCGACGCCTATTTCTCGGGCACCAAGATCAAGTGGATACTGGACAACGTCCCCGGAGCCCGCGAGAGGGCCGCAAGGGGCGAGCTTCGCTTCGGTACCGTGGACAGCTGGCTGGTGTGGAACCTCACCCGAGGCGAAGTACATATCACCGACGTGTCCAACGCTTCGAGGACCATGCTCTTCAACATCAACACCCTGCAGTGGGACGAGGAACTGCTGAATCTGTTCGGCATCCCCCGCTCCATGATGCCCGAGGTGAAGAGTTCGTCGGAAGTCTATGGCCACACCAAGACTACCATATTTGCACACGAAGTCCCCATTGCGGGCATAGCCGGCGACCAGCAGGCGGCCCTCTTCGGACAGATGTGCACAGCCCCCGGCTCAGTCAAGAACACTTACGGCACCGGCTGCTTCCTGCTGATGAATACCGGCGAGAAGCCAATCATGTCCCGCAACAACCTGCTCACCACAGTAGCGTGGAAGATAGGCGATACAGTTAATTATGCCCTCGAAGGGTCCATCTTCGTCGGCGGCAGCGTGGTACAGTGGCTGCGCGACGGTCTGGGCATCATACGCTCTTCGTCCGAAGTGGAAGCCATCGCCCAGAGTGTGCCTGACAACGGAGGAGTTTATTTCGTGCCGGCGCTCACGGGCATGGGAGCTCCCTACTGGGACCAGTATGCGCACGGAGTAATCTGCGGCATCACCCGCGGGACCAAGGCTGCGCACATAGCCCGCGCTGCCCTCGAAGGCATAGCTTTCCAGACCATGGACATAGTCCGCGCTATGGAGAAGGATGCCGGGATCAGCCTGTCGGAGCTCAAGGTGGACGGCGGCGCCTCCCGCAACAACCTCATGATGCAGTTCCAGGCTGATGTGCTCGGGACGCAGGTCATTCGTCCTCAGGTCACGGAGACAACGGCCCTCGGAGCATGCTACCTCGCCGGGCTCGCCGTCGGTTACTGGAATTCGCTGGACGAGATACGCGGCCAGTGGAAGGCGGAGAGGCGGTTCAAGCCCACTGAGAATGATATGAGCGGCGCCATCGCCGGATGGAAGGACGCAATTAAAAGAACTGTAAATGGAAAAGTATCTGTTTGAATTCATCGGGACACTGGTGCTGGTACTCCTCGGAGACGGAGTCTGTGCAGCCACTTCCCTTAATAAGTCCAAGGCGAAAGGCGCCGGTTGGGTGGTAATAGCCCTCGGCTGGGGTCTCGCAGTAATGATGGGCGTGCTGATCGCAGGACCGGTCTCCGGAGCGCACCTCAACCCGGCCGTCACCCTCGGACTCGCGGTCGCGGGACAGTTCGCATGGGCTGACGTACTGGGGTACATTGTAGCCCAGATGATTGGCGGTGCTGCAGGAGCTGTGCTCGTGTGGGTATTCTACCGCGACCACTTCGACGCTACCGCTGACGAGCCTGACACGCTGCTCGGCACATTCTGCACGACACCTGCCATCTACAACCTGCGCAGGAACTTAGTGAGCGAAGCCATCGCCACCTGCCTGCTGGTATTCGTGATCCTGGCTCTCGGCACCAAGGGCAACGCCCTCACCGTAGGCGGCATAGCCGGCAACGCCGGTGCCATCGGCTCCTGGCCGGTCACATGCCTTATCATGTCCATAGGTATGTCGCTCGGCGGCGCCACGGGATACGCTCTCAACCCGGCCCGTGACCTCGGTCCCCGCTGCATGCACGCACTGCTTCCCATCAAGGGCAAGCGCGACAGCCTCTGGAGCTACAGCTGGGTGCCCGTAGTCGGCCCCATTATCGGAGCAGCAGCCGCCGCAGGGCTGTATTTGCTGGTATTCTAGGAAGTTCCACCACAGCTAATGTCATTTAGTCCCCACAAAGGCCGTCAAGCCCTTACGGGGACTTTCGTTTGTATTTTATTATTATCTTTGTAGGCTTTATACAATTCGATTTTAGGGAATGATTAAGATAGATAATTTCATCAAGCTCTTCGAAGGCGCCGTGCGCGAAAGCTGGGACCGTCCAGCACTAAGTGACTGGCGCAAATCTACAATCACCTACAAAGAGCTTGCGGAGCGCATAGATACTCTGGACCTCGTGTGGCGCAGTGCCGGGCTGAAGAGAGGCGACCACGTGGCAATCAATACCAAGAGCAGCGCCCTGGGGATTTCGGTCTTCATGGCCTGCGTGAGCAAGGGATATGTGGCGGTGCAGTTGTACAACGCTTTTACCCCTGCGGATACTCAGGGACTTGTAGTACATTCGGACAGCAAGATACTCTATACCGAGAAGTCAACCTTCAACAGGATGGACTTCGAAGCCATGCCAGAGTTGCTGGCGGTAATCGACGGAGCGAGCGGAGAAGTGCTGGCAAGCCGCGGCGAAGGCGCCAGTGCATACGCCGAAGCAGAAAAACTCTTCGCTGAGAAGTATCCTACCGGCATGAAGCCGGAGGATTTCAAAGTAATAGATCCCGCGCTGGACGAAGTCTGCGCAATACTCTACACTTCAGGCTCGACCGGCAACCCCAAGGGCGTCATGCTCACTTACCGCAACTACACGGCCAACGTGCAGGGCATACGTCCCGGGTTCGCGTTCCGCAAATGGGAGTACTACCTCAGCCTGCTGCCGCACGCGCACAGCTTCGGACTCACCTGCGATGTGGTAATACCCCTTACCGTCGGCATGCATATCACGGTGCTTGGAGTCCCGCCCATCCCCAAGAACGTCCAGGAGGCCATGATGGAGGTTAAGCCCCGCCTGTTCTACGGCGTGCCGCTAATCTTCGTCAAGCTCGCTCAATATGTGCTGGGAGCCGACCTCATGGGGCCTGAGGCACAGGAGAAGCTCGAGCACTACGAGCAGCATCCCGAGTACTGCCAGATGCTCCATGACAAGTTCATGGCAGCCGTCGGAGGTCGCGTCGAATCTTTCGTAACGGGCGGCTCAGCCATCCCTACGGAGGTGGAGACTCTGCTTGTACACAAGCTCAAGGCTCCTTTCGTGACCGGTTACGGCCTCACGGAGCTAGCTCCCATAGTGTCTTACGGCCATGTCGGCAAGTATATACCCAAGTCCTGCGGTCAGTATCTCCCCGAGATTATGGAGATACGCATAGACTCCCCGGACCCTGCCCGCATCCCCGGTGAGCTGTCAATCAAAGGCGATGTGGTATTCTGCGGATATTACAAGAACCCCGAAGCCACCGCTGAGGTGCTGCGTGACGGCTGGTTCCGCACCGGCGACATAGGCACCATGGATGCTGACGGCAACCTGTTCCTCGTCGGCCGCTGCAAGAACCTGCTGCTCACCCAGAACGGTCAGAACATCTATCCCGAGGAAATAGAGGTCATACTCAACGAGCAGCCCTATGTCTCCGAATCCATAGTGCTCCAGCGCGAGCACAGGATAGTCGCTCTGATAGTGCCCGACATGGAGGCGATTGACCATTCGGGTATCAATTCCGATGCTCTGGATGCCATCATGCACCAGAACATCCTGTATGTTAACTCCAAAGTCCCCTCCTACTCTGCCATAAACGGTTTCGAACTGCATATGGAGCCGTTCGCCAAGACGCCAAAGGGCAGCATAAGGAGGTTTATGTACAAATAATGGAAGGAAAGCGTGTAGTTATAACCGGCGCAGGGGTAATCTCCCCAGTCGGTAACGATGTCCGCAGCTTCTGGGCTTCGCTGGTCGAAGGCCGCTGCGGTATAGTTAAATTCCCGGAAGCCGAGGCTTGCGGAGTGAATGTCCACGTAGCGGGCACGGTGAAGGATTTCGACCCTGCGGCTTACGGCATCACAGTTAAGGAAACCAAACGCAACGACCGCTTCTGCCTCTATGCTATGGCTGCTTCAGCGCAGGCTATGGAGGAGAGCGGACTGCAGGCGGGAGTCAATATTGCCCCCGAGAGGCTCGGCGTATATATCGGCACCGGCATCGGCGGCATAGATACATTCATGGAGCAGACCAGGGTTTGCATTGAGGAAGGCGCTGACCGCATCTCTCCCCTCTTCATCCCCAAGACCGTGTCCAACATGGCAGGCGGCAACATAGCGATACGCTTCGGCGCCGAGGGAGTCAACCTCACGACCACCGGAGCCTGCGCATCCAGCACCATGTCGCTCGGAGAGGCATTTCTCGCAATCAAATACGGACGCGCCGACGCTATAATTGCAGGCGGCACGGAGGCGGCTCTGGACCCGCTGGCATTCGGCGGCTTCTCCAACGCCCATGCCCTTACGCACGCAGAGGATCCCCTGAGGGCTTCGCTGCCCTTCAGCGCTGACCGCGGCGGATTTGTGATGGCGGAAGGTGCTGCCGTGCTCATCCTCGAGGAATACGAACACGCCCGCGCACGCGGTGCCGCGATAATCGCAGAAGTCGCCGGCTACGGCAACTCCTGCGACGCGCATCACGCCACCGCTCCCCGCGCCGACGGCATCCCGGCCTCGCGTGCCATCAGGGACGCGCTCGTCGAAGCCGGATGGCGCAGCGGCGAAGCCCTCTACATCAACGCCCACGGCACAGGTACGGCTCTCAACGACCCTGCCGAGACCGCAGCTATCAAGCTCGCCATAGGAGAAGCCGACGCCCGCAAGGCATCGATCAGCTCTACGAAGTCCATGACCGGTCACATGATCGGTGCAGCCGGAGCCGCTGAGCTCGTCGCCTCCGCGCTGGCCCTGCGTGACGGCATCATCCCTCCGACAATAGGGCTCACGAACCCCGACCCGGCCTGCGACCTGGACTACACTCCCCTGGTCGCCGTGGAGCGCTCTGTCACCTTCGCCGTCTCCAATTCCCTTGGCTTCGGCGGGCACGATGTCTCGGTAGCTCTGAAGAAAATATAGTCATTCCGGGCCCCACCCGGGATCTATTCCGCGCCGCCAGAAGCGGGAGGTAATATCCTCCGCGCCGGCACGACCCTGACCGCGGCTGATACGATACAGCCTCTGGTTGGTCGTGGGATTATTCAGTGGCCCGGCAGAGGGGATATAAGGCCCGACTTTTACATAGTCAAACGCTTCCCA
The DNA here is from genome assembly GCA_947305815.1 of uncultured Bacteroidales bacterium. Classification (GTDB taxonomy): domain Bacteria; phylum Bacteroidota; class Bacteroidia; order Bacteroidales; family UBA932; genus Cryptobacteroides. The sequence continues at coordinate 7,120 of CAMZEI010000034.1, forward strand.
TATAGAATCGTCAACATCCTCGCGGCCCGAATATAGCGCCACATCGATGCCGGGATGCGCCTCCCGTACATGGCGCGCAATCCCCAATAGCGCCTCCAGGTCCTTCCCCTCCCCCAGCAGCAGGAAACAGTTCACACCGAAGTTGTCGGCAATCATCTTATCGACATCGGCCGGCGTCAACTCTTCGCCTATATCCTCACGCAGGAATGGCGAATGGCATCCTAAGCAATTACCCTGGCAATTGCTTATCTCAACTGCCAGGGTAACTCGGTCAGGTATTTCCTCAATGACGACTGACGTCATCCGGGGCAGATACTTTATCATGGATGTAGAATCGTTTGTCCGCTTCCTGCTGGCGTGCCTCGCTGAAGGATGATATCCTCTTGAGGTAGCCGATGACCCTGGTGAGGTAGTCGAGGTTCTTGCTTCCGCAATGAGGGCAGACCTCCAGGGTATCCTTGCTTATGTATCCGCACTCGTTGCAGACGGTGTTGCGGCAGTTGAAGGTGAAGTAGTTAGTGCCGTAGTGGGCCGCGGTATTCAGGAGCTGCCTGTACTGATCCTTGCTGAGATGCTCTGCGATGTTCATGTGCAGGGCGCTGCCGCCGTCCAGGTACTTGACGTACTCTTCGCCATGGAGCTTGAACTTGTCTATCATCGAGAGACTCTCGTCCTCGGGATTGTAGAAGTAGGAGCTGTAGAGGTTGTGCTTCGCGGAGACGAAATAGCCGTCCTTCTTGTCCCACTTGTAGTTCTTGGCGGCGAGGTTCTCTGCCGGGACGAACTCGGTGTTGAACATTGCCTCGGGAGTGCGGTCCAGACGGTTCGCGACGTTGATGGTCTCAAGCACCGTGTTGACAAACTCCTCGTATGCGGGGTTGGGAGAGACCTCCAGGCCAAGGAACTCAGCAGCCTCGGTGAGTCCGTTGACACCCACGGTGAGGTACTGCTTGCGCATATCTATGAAGCCTGCCTTATAGACGTCGAGCATGTCGGCCTTGAGGAAGTCCTTGATTATCTCGTTGAAGGCAATCTGGTACTTGTGGACGCGCTCGGTCATCTCGCGGATGTCCTTATCTATATAATTGGTATAGAGGTCCTGCCTGTCGTAGGGAGTGTAGTTGTCCACTGCCTTGCCAAGCTCAAGGCTGATGCCCTTGCGCTCAAGGAAGTAGCGACGGGTCGCATCCTGGATAAGGCGGTTCAGGTTGATGGTCATCACGCTCTTGGAGCCGGTCGCCACGGAAGCCGTACCCATAGAATACTGGTGGGTGGTGTGATTGTGGCCGTCGTCCTTCTTGATCTCGTTGCGCAGACGGCAGCAGCTGGAGAGGCTGTCGGGACTGTTGCTAAGGTAGCAGAAGAAACTGTGACCGCGTGCCCACATCTCAGCGGTGAAGTCAGCGTACTCCTTGTCGGCGAAATCGTCTCCGCCGTCGGTAAGCAGTGCCATGGTCTCCACAGGGAAGGTGAGGATGTACTGGGTGCGCTCCTCGTTGAACCAGTTCATGAAGTGCTTCTGCAGCCAGCTCAGAGTCTCCCATTTGGGGGCGGAACCGTCAGGGAAGCGGAAATCGCCGAACACGCCGTCGAAATAAGGCTTGTCGAAATAGCCAATGTTCCAGAACACGGTCTGGTAACCGCGGTTGCCAGCAGGCATGTTCATGGAGTGGACCACCTGCTGGAAGGAGTTGTCGATGACCTTGAGGAGGGTGCGCTTCTTGATGTTGTTCTCAACAACGTCATTAAGGTGAGCGATATAGTCGTCACCGTAGTCCTTGCGGATGAAGTAGTCGAGATACATCAGGAACTCGGGCGTTGCCACGGCTCCCATGAACTGCGAAGAGATGGAATATACGAGGTTGATGAACTCACCGCAGAAACTCTTGAGGTCGGTGGGTGCGATGCTGACTCCTCCCAGTTCCTTGAGACCGCTCACAAGGAAGGGATACATCGTAATAGCCACACAGTAAGGATAACCCGGGGTGCCGCTCTCATCGTGCTTGTAGAGTATGTGTGACTCAAGGTCAGCCAGATACTGGTCAGCCAGGGGCTTGCCATATATGGACTTGATCTTGTCGCACATGATGTAGCGGTTCTGCTTGATGTTGTTCTCCTTGTACAGCTCATTGCCAAGGGTCACGATGTTCTTGCGTGTGACGTTGGCGTTGGCATCGAACTTGGAGCCCGTCGCTGCATTGGATGCGGCGATATAGTCCTTGATGAAGTCGCGCTTCTTGCGAAGGTCGATATCCGCATCGAACTTCTCAATGTAGGCGAGAGCTACCTTCTTGTTGATGGACATCAGGGACTCCTCCACCTGGCGGCGGATTTCCGAGCTGGCGATACCGTCGTAGATGTAGAGGTTGTCGATAATCATCGTGACGACTGAGTCGTCGCAGTACTCTTTTGCGGTCTTGTAGGCCTCGTGGATACCTCTCGACAGTTTTATCTTGTCGTATTCCTCGAGTGAGCCATTGGTTTTGCGTACATCCATAGGTCTGTGGTTTAGAGTGAGTCAAAAAAATCAGGGGACCGGGTAATCCCCCTCTTTCGCCAACAAAAATAGACATAACTATCCCCCTATTCCCCTGTTGAAACAAAAGTTATCAACAGAGTTTTCAACAGCAGAAGCTACCTATTTGGAAATCTGTTACTTATGAAAGGCAGCGTTCGACCCCTCCCTTCTCGCCGGCAATCCAGAGGATATCACCTTCGCGGAAGACTTCGTCAGGACCAGGGTTGGTAATGATATTGCCGTCACGGACGATGCTTATAACCATGCAGCTGAACTGGCGCATGGAAATATCGCGGAGACTTTTCCCTACATATAAGGAATCGCCGTCAAGCTCGAGCTTCTCAACCGTGAATTCCTGACTGTCTTCAGGTGCCGGAGTCTGCGTACCTTCGGCCATGAGGGCTTTGAAACTCTCAATCTGCTCGCTGGTACCAACGGCAAGCAGGCGGTCACCGGGATAGATGACCTCGTCACCACCTGGTATCAGTATGCTGCGGTGTCCGCGCTCAATCTTGACGATGTTGGCTCCGCTTCGGTGGCGGAACGGCAGCTCACGCAGGCTTTTGCCTATGAAATCCGAGTCAGCCGACACTGTCAGCGGTTCCAAGCGCACGTCATATCCGGAAAGCTTGCGGCTGAGAGAAGTGCGCACCGGCTGACTCTGCATCTGAAGGCGCTCTTTCTCGTTGAAATTGGACATGAAGCGCTTCTCCATAAGTGCGTCGCTGCGTATGGCTCCACGGCCAAAAAGCACGACGGCAAACACAGCAAGTACAATAAGGAGTATTGCCCAGAAACTCAGATGGAAATATCCCGATATGACAACGACTACCATACCTACCACCAGCGCGGTCCTCATCACGAAAATAGATATGATTGGCCAGCGGTTGAGGCCCTTGGCAAGCAGCAGACGGTGTATGGAATCCTTCATGGGGGCGGAATTGACCACGAATCCGGCTGCAAACGGAGACATGGCGGCAAGGGTGGCGACACAGCCAAGTGCGCATACGGCAGTCCCGGACCAGTGCGACAGAACCCTGCCCAGCATAGGGTGGAACCACACGGAAGATGCAACCATAATTGCTATCATGGGCACGCCGTAGAGGGTCATACGCAGCAGAAGAGCCTGCATGAGCTTGCGCCATTCGCTCTTCTCAGCAGCACCGCTCTCGAGTTTCTCCCCGGGCTTGGGGTCGAGCCGCGCTATAAGCGACGCCGGAAGCCTGCGGTAAAGCCAGTCCGTTACGGGATCGCCCGCCTTTATCATATAAGGTGTAAGGAAGGTGGTAATCACCGATACCGCTATGACTACCGGATATATGAATCCGCGGAGCACTCCAAGCGATACGCCGAGGCTTGCGATAATGAAGGAGAATTCACCGAGCTGCGGCAGGCTGAACCCGGCATGGACGGAGTTGCTCACACCCTGACCCGCAAGCAGGCCGCCAAGAGTCGATGAGAACATAAGTCCGATCATAGCCACCACGGTAAGTATCAGTATGACAACCCAGTACTGACCTATAATGGCCGGATCCACCATCATACCGACAGAAACGAAGAAAATTGCTCCGAACAGGTCCTTGATGCTGCTGGTAAGCTTGATTATGCGCTCACTCTCAATGGTCTCAGCAAGGAGCGAGCCCATCACGAAGGCCCCGAGCGCAGAAGAGAAGCCGGCGAAGCTTGCGAGCGCAACCATGCCAAAGCAGAGGCCGATGCTGACAATCAGCAAGATCTCGTCGCTGAGATAGCGCTTGGCCTTCTTAAGCAAAGAGGGAAGAAGGTATATACCGACCAGGAAGCAAAGAATCAGAAATACCACCAGTTTCGCCAGCCCCATGATCATCTCCTTGCCGGCGGACTGACTGGATACGGCCAGGGTGGAGAGCAGGACCATGAGCAGCACGGCAATCAGATCCTCCACCACGAGACAGCCGAATATCATCCCTGACCAGGGCTTGCCGCGAAGGCCCATATCAGTGTAGGCCTTGAGGATAATGGTAGTGGAAGACATGGACATCATGCCCCCGAGGAAAAGGCTCTCCATCTGCGTCCAGCCCATGGCGCTGCCGGTCACTATACCTGTGACGAACATGCATATGCATATCGTAACGGCCATTATGAGGGCAGTACTGCCGACTTTGAGAAGCTTCTTGATGCTGAACTCAAGTCCCAGCGAGAACAGGAGGAATATTATGCCGATTTCCGACCATTGGTTCACGGCCTCGGCGCTGGTGAGCTCGGGGAAGAGGCCAAGGTGAGGCCCCACGAGGAAACCGGCTATGATATAGCCAAGGATGAGCGGCTGCTTGAGAGCCTTGAACAGTATTGTGAATACGCCGGCAGCGATAAGTATCACCGCAAGGTCGGTTACGAGATGCAGTTCTTCAGACATTCGATTTCGGGGTACAGAATCATGCAAATATAGCTATATTTGCGTTAGTATGGAAAACAAAAGCGACAGGCGTCCGGCAATCCTGCTCATTTATACAGGCGGCACCATAGGTATGAAAGAGGACCCCGTGGACGGGACCCTGAAACCGTTCGATTTCAAAGCTGTAATGTCAGAAGTCCCGGAGCTCGCCAAGTTCGGGATAAGAATCGACTCCTACACCTTCTCCCCGCTGATAGACTCATCCGACGTGGAGACATCACTGTGGCTGGACCTGGCGATACTTATTCGCGACCGCTATGACGAGTTCGACGGTTTTGTGATCCTGCACGGGACCGATACCATGGCCTACAGCGCCAGCGTGGTGAGCTTCATGCTCAAAGGTCTTGGGAAGCCTGTGATATTCACCGGAAGTCAGTTGCCTATTGGCCGACCCCGCACAGACGGCAAGGAGAACCTGATTTCCGCTGTAGAAATCGCCGCAGCAAAGGATGAGAACGGTGCTCCAATGGTCCCGGAGGTCTGCATCTGCTTCAACTCGCAGCTCTTCCGCGCCTGCCGTGCCACAAAGATAAGCGCAACCGGCTTCGACGCATTCGCTTCGCCCAACTTCCCGCCTCTGGCAGTCGCGGGTATCAACATCAAGTACAACCGCGACCTGATACGCCCCGTACCCAAGATTCCTTTCAAGGTGCATACCGTGCTGGACCCTCGCGTGTCAGTGCTCAAAATGCATCCGGGCATGACGGCGCAGGCCGCAAGCGACATTCTGCTGGGCTCCGGCACCAGGGCCGTGATACTTGAGACTTACGGCTCGGGCAATGCCATTTCCAAAAGCTGGTTCCTCGACATAGTGAGGGAGGCCGTCGCAATGGGCAAGGTTATACTCAACATCACACAGTGCCTTGCAGGTAACGTCGATATGGATGTCTATGCCACCGGGCGCGCCCTCAAGGACATAGGCGTACTGTCCGGCCGGGACATGACCACCGAAGCGGCTCTGGCGAAACTCTTCACTATGCTTGGTGAACACCCCGATGACAACGAGACAGTCAAGGCGCGTATCGGCACCGATCTCCGCGGCGAAATCACCCTCGGGACACCCTACCTCCGGCACATAAACTTCCAGACTACCGTGTAGCATATCGGCGGCGGAGTCTTGCAGACGCGCGGCCAGGATTTATTTTATTAGGGAGCGGAAGACGGTGTGGGCGGTGGACCAGGCAGCCTGCAGGTTGAAGCCTCCGGTGATGGCGTCGATGTCCAGAACTTCGCCGGCGAAATAGAGGCCGGGAATCTTTTTACATTCAAGGGTATTGGGGTCAACTTCCGAAAGTGCGACTCCGCCGCAAGTGACGAATTCCTCGCCGTAGGGGGATTTGCCGATGACAGCGCAGCTATAGTCTGAGACGGTCTGGGCTAGGCGGCGAAGGCTCTTAGGAGCGAGCTCAGCCCAGCGGGCTTCGGGTCTGAGGCCTGCCGCAGCGGCTAGATGCTCCCACAGACGCGAAGGGATAGCCTCGGGATGGGCGTTGGAGACAAGTTTAGGACCATTCGCGGCAGCTATCGACTCAATTTCAGAAAGCGCAGCCTCCTGTCCCCGTCCGCAGAAATCAATATGGAGCTCCGCCTGATATCCCGCCTCTGCTAGCTCGCGGGCGGCGTATGACGAAAGACGCAATATCGCCGGGCCGCTGAGTCCCCTGTGAGTCAGCACCATCGGCCCTTCGGCATTAAACCTCTTGCCTCCGACCTTTAACATAGCTGACACATTCTCCAAACTCACTCCCGACAAATCATTCAGCCCCTCATCTTTCACCTTAAAGGCAAATAGAGATGGTACTGGGGGCACAAACTCTACTGACGGGGCTCCGTCGTGAGGAGAGCCCCCGCGCCGAAGGAGGCTTTCGCGAAGCGGGGAAATTTTTGCCTCCGGCGGTGCGGGGTGCTCTCCGGGGGAAAGGGGCCCCGAAGAGGATAAATTGAAGCCGCCGGTGGTGACGACTACGGCATCGTAGTCGGAGAGTTCGTCGAGGGAGGAGACGGGGTGGTTGCAGAGGATGCGGACACCGCCGGCGGCCATAGCATCGCGAAGGGTCCTGACTATCTGCATGGCGTCATCGGAGACGGGGAATTCGTCACCCTC
>CAMZEI010000035.1 GCA_947305815.1 uncultured Bacteroidales bacterium
GGCTCGAGCATACCCTCGATACCGTCCTTGACTTCGTTGATGGCGTCGTAGATGACGGAGTAGAGGCGGATTTCGATGCCCTCGCGGTCGGCCACCTTGCGGGCCTCCACGGTGGGACGCACCTGGAAGCCGATGATGACAGCGTCAGAAGCTTCTGCCAGCAGTACGTCGGATTCGGAGATGCCTCCGACGGCCTTGTGGATCACATTGACGCGTACCTGCTCGGTGCTGAGCTTGATGAGCGAATCGGAGAGAGCCTCAACGGAGCCGTCCACATCACCCTTGACGATGACATTGAGCTCCTTGAAGTTGCCGATTGCGATACGGCGGCCAATCTCCTCAAGAGTCATGTGCTTCTGGGTCTTGATACCCTGGATGCGGATGAGCTGCTCGCGCTTGTTCGCTATGCTCTTGGCCTCCTTCTCATCGGCGAGGACGTTGAACTTCTCACCTGCGGCGGGAGCGCCGTTGAGTCCGAGCACCGACACGGGAGTCGAAGGGCCGGCTTCGGTAACCTTCTGTCCGCGCTCGTTGAACATGGACTTGATGCGCCCGTAGAAGCTGCCACAGAGCACCGTGTCGCCCGTGTGGAGGGTTCCCTCCTGCACGAGGACGGTAGCGAGATAGCCGCGGCCCTTGTCGAGCGAAGATTCGATTACGGCACCGGCAGCCAGCTTGTTGGGGTTGGCCTTGAGCTCCATAAGGTCGGTCTCGAAGAGCACCTTCTCGAGGAGTTTGTCCACGTTGATGCCCTTCTTGGCCGAAATCTCCTGGCACTGGTACTTGCCTCCCCAGTCCTCAACGAGTATGTTCATCTCACTGAGCTGGCGGCGTATGGTGTCAGGGTTAGCACCCGGCTTATCTATCTTGTTGATTGCAAAGACCATAGGTACACCCGCCGCCTGTGCGTGGGCGATGGCTTCCTTGGTCTGAGGCATCACGGCGTCATCTGCCGCCACGATGATAATCGCAAGGTCGGTCATCTGGGCACCACGGGCACGCATAGCGGTGAACGCCTCGTGACCCGGAGTATCCAGGAAGGTGATATGACGGCCGCTGTCCAGCTTGACGCTGTATGCACCGATGTGCTGGGTGATACCGCCGGCCTCACCTGCGATGACGTTGGAATTGCGGATGTTATCCAGGAGCGAAGTCTTACCGTGGTCCACATGACCCATGACGGTGATGATCGGCGGCCTGGGGACGAGGTCCTCGGGCTTGTCGGGCTGGGAGGCGCTGCTGATTTCCTCGGAAATCTCGGCTGTCACGAACTCGACCTTATAGCCGAACTCCTCGGCGACCAGCACCAGCGTCTCGGCATCGAGCCTCTGGTTGATGGACACCATGAGGCCGAGGCTCATGCAGGCTCCGATGACCTTCACCACGGGGGTGTTGTTCATCAGGGTAGCGAGGTCGTTGACGGTCACGAACTCGGTGACCTTCAGCGTCCTCTTCTCGGATGCCTCCTGCTCCATGGACTCTTCCATACGCTGTGCGGCGAGCTCACGCTTCTCCTTGCGGTACTTGGCGCCGAAATTGTTCTTCTTGCCCTCGTTCATGCGGGCGTAGGTCTCCTTGACCTGCTTCTGTATCTCTTTCTGCCTCTCTTCGAGCTCGGCTTCGGTGAGTGCCGGGGCGAAACGCTCTCCGCGTCCGCGGCGGCCCTTGCCACCCTGTGCGGGCTCCTGCTTGCCACCGGACTTCTTGGGCGAGCGCTCGATGTTGGCGCCTGCCTTGGCTACGTCCACCTTCTGGGAAGTCTTGGAAATGCGCTCGCGCTTCACCGGCTTGCGCTCGAACTGGCTGAGGTCGATCTTACCCACCACCTTGAGCGGGGACTCGGGAGCTGCAGGGGTCGGCGCAGGCTCCTCGGCCTTAAGCTCTTCGGGTGCGGGGGCGGGCTCGGGTTCGGGAGATTCGCTCCCAGAGGTCGCGGAGCTCGCTTTGCTCGGTTCCGGCTCTGCGGCCGGAATGACTACTTGCTCGGGTTCCGGCTCGACAACCGGTTCGGGCTCCGGCTCCACGACAGGCTCAGGTTCCGGCTCGACAACCGGCTCCGGAGCAGATTCCGGCTCTTCGGCCGGAATGACTACTGGCTTAGGCTCGGGTTTGGAGCTGAAGATGTTGCTCTTGATGACGGTCTCCCTCTCGGGCTCCTCGTCCTCATCGTCCTCGGCGCGGGCTTCGCGACGGCCGGACTTCTCGAGTATCTCGTTGATCTTGATATCTACCTTCTCGGCGGCCTGCTTGGCCTCCAGGTCACGCCCGAACTGCTTGTCCAGAGCGGGGAGGACCTCGTCGGACACCTTGGCGTTCGGGTTGGCCTCGACATCGATGCCCTGCTCATGGAGGAATCCCACCAGATGATCAAGGCCGATGTTGTACTGCCGCAGTAGTTTGTTCAGTCTTATTTCTGCCATATTTTAACCCCTGTGTTTGCTTTTAGTCTTCGAATTCAGCTGCGAGTATCCTGAGCACGTCTGCTACGGTCTCGTCCTCGAGGTCAGCCCTCTTGGCGATATCCTCTGCAGGTATTGCGAGCACGTCCTTTGCGGTGTCGCATCCGATAGCCTTGAGGCGGTCGATGACCCACTCGTCGATCTCGTTGGCGAACTCGTCGAGTATGACGTCCTCTTCCTCATCGTGAGCGGCATCCTTCGGAAGCTCCCTCCAGACCTCGATCTCGCGGCCTACGAGCATGCCTGCCAGATGGATGTTGCAGCCGCCGCGGCCGATACCCTTGCGGACCTCATCGGGCTGCATATAGACCTTGACCTTGTCCTCGGGGCTCTGGCCCATGTCGATGGAGCTGACATGTGCGGGATTGAGGGCCCTCTGAATCATGAGCGAAGGGTTCTGCGACCACTGGATCACGTCTATGTTCTCGTTGCGGAGCTCACGGACGATGCCCAGTATCCTGCTGCCCTTGACACCGATGCAGGCGCCGATAGGGTCAATCCTGTCGTCATAGGACTCGACGGCCACCTTGGCCCTCTCGCCGGGGATGCGGACCACCTTCTTGACGGTGATGAGGCCGTCGGCGATCTCGGGGACTTCCTGCTCGAAGAGCCTCTCGAGGAAGTCAGGCGAAGTGCGGCTCAGGGTGATGTAAGGAGTGGTGCCACCCTTCATCTCCACGCTCTTGATGATGGCGCGGACGCTGTCGCTCTTCTTGAAGCGCTCGCCGGCGATCTGCTCGGCCTTGGGAATATGGAGCTCGTTGCCGTCCTCGTCGAGGATGAGCACTTCCTTGGCCCAGGTCTGATAGACCTCACCGCTGAACAGCTCACCTACCTTCTCGGAATACTTCTTATATACATTGGCCTTCTCGATGTCCATGATGCGGCCCTGGAGGTTCTGACGGATATTGAGTATGCCGCGGCGTCCGAATGCCGAGAGAGGGAGCGACTTGGTGTACTGGTCGCCGATCTCGTAATCGTCCTCGCCGCTGTCAGCCTTGACCTGCTCGAGGGTCATCTCCGCGTTGGGATTCTCCACCTCCTCGACTATGTCGAAGTTCTGGTAGATCTCACAGGTACCCTTGTCGACGTTGACAATCACGTCGAAGTTGTCAGCGGAGCCGTAAGTCTTGGCGAGCTGGGTCATGAACACATCCTTGAGCACGCCCATCATGACGGGGCGGTCGATGTTCTTCTCCTCCTTGAAGTCCTTGAAGGCGTCAATGAGAGTGATAACTTTTTCCTTTTCCATTGTTTATGTTTATTCTTTTATTGTTTTCAGCATTTCGTCGGCTTCCTCGCCGCTGATCCCTTCGGACCCCACCGTGAGGGCATAATCCTCGACATCGCGGTCAAAAGCGGAGAGAACCGCACGGTGCACGTACTCGCAGTCCTCCAGATCCACGGAAGACCCGTCAGTGCGGGACAGGGTCACGTCAAACACATTGTCGTCGTCGTTGAAATCCAGCGCCGCGACGCTGCAGCCGCGCACGGCAGCCGCACTCTCGAGTACACTCAGAAGCTTGTCTTTTTCCATACTTTTATATACAAAAAGTAGAAGCCCTCCGGGCCTCTACCTCGTTCACAGGTGCAAAGATAGCAATTGTTTTGTTAAAAACAAAAGATTCCGGGTCGGGGCCCGGAATGACTAGTGCTAAAGGTAACAGATACTCTCCGGCCCTTCGTTGCAGAGGAGGTCGAGGACCGACAGGCCGGGGGTGAAGCCGAACTTGTCGCGGAATACCTGCCAGTAAGGGCGGCCCACATAAGACGAGGGGTGCTTGGGATGGATGTCCAGGGCCTCGCCGGTGAAATCCTCCGTAGGGCACAGCTCTACGCCCAGTCCCAGCTTGGAGCAGAACCACTCCGTGAGCCTCATATCCAGCTCCCAGAGAGTCTCGGGGTGCGAATCCAGGATAGCAAACAGCCCGTCACGATAGTACTCAAAAAATGGCGAGCTGTAGTAGGCGGAGTCAATCGCATACTCCGTCCTCCCTACCCAGGGTGTAGAATAATCCACCCGGATATCCGTAATCAGCCTCGCCCCGTCGTGAAGCACCGGCACGCGCAGGTCCAGGGGGCCCGTAGCCGAGAGGATGCGGCAGCGGTTGCGCCAGCTCTGTTTGACATAGCTCTCGTGAGCCTCGATATAAACCACAGAGTACTCCGCAAGACGTGCGAAGTACTCTATCGGAGGCATATATGCTATGCTCAGGGTCAAATGTCTATATTGCGGTGATCCTCGTTCTCTGCAGCGCGGACTATGCCCCTCTTGGAGCCACGGATGAAGTTCAGGATGATCTCCTTCTCAGGGGAGGGCGAGAAGCCGGCTTCAACGCGGTCGAGGGCGTCTGAGAAGTTGAATCCCTGATAGTAGATCATGTCGTAGATGTCCTTGATGTTGCGGATGGTATCTGACTCGAAGCCGCGACGGCGCAGGCCTACGAGGTTGACTCCTGCAAATACCAGAGGACTGCGGCCGCAGAGTGCATAGGGAGGGACGTCCTTGTTGACTGCGGAAGCTCCGCCCACCATCGCGTGCGTGCCGATGTGCGAGAACTGGTGCACCTTGGTGCCGCCGCCTATGATGGCCCAGTCGTCCACGTCTGTCTCACCTGCGAGACCCACATAGCTCACGAGGATGCAGTGGTTGCCCACGCTGCAGTCATGCGCCACATGCACGTAGGACATGATGAGGGTGTCGCTGCCGATACGGGTCACGCCCTTGCCGCTGGCCTTGGTGCCGCGGTTGATGGTAGCGCACTCGCGGATGTTGACGCGGTCGCCTATCTCGACATGGGTAATCTCACCGTCGAACTTGAGGTCCTGAGGAACTGCTCCCACGACGGCGCCGGGGAACACATTGCAGTCCTTGCCTATGCGGACATACTCGAATATTGTCGCATGAGGATATATTTTGCAGCCTTCGCCAATCTCGACATTGTCGTCAATGAATGCGTAAGGTCCGACTTCCACGCTGTCAGAGAGCTTTGCGCCGGGATGGACGGTTGCAAGTGGATGTATCTTTGCCATGATTAAATGATTTTCGTTGCTGCTGCGGCCGCGGCGGCTGTGTTGATGCCGTGACCGGGTTTGAATGCCTCGACATGTGCTGCGAGCCAGCCTCCTGCGAGGCGAAGGTCACCAATGAGGTCGAGGAGCTTGTGGCGTCCGCATTCGTTGGGGAAGCGCAGGGTGAGGTTGCTGAGGTACCCCTCGGGGGTCACGTCAAGCCTGGGCTGTCCGAACAGGGTCGCCATGCGGGTGACCTGCTCCTCGCTCACGGGGTGCTCCACCACTACGATGGCGTTGTCCACGTCGCCGCCCTTGACGAGTCCCTGTGAGGCTAGGAATTCCACCTCATGGAAGAACACGAAAGTGCGGCAGGGTGCAATCTGCGAAGCATAATCCACGCTCTCGTCCCAGTGCGCCTTCTGCACGCCCAGCACGCGGGAGCCGAAGTCGATGGTGACATCCATACTCGGGCGCTCGGCAGGGGTGATGCGCACATAGGAGCCATGCTCGTTAGTGACCTCAACGGGCTCGCTGAGCTGCAGATACCTGCGCTCGGCCGCCTGCTCCACAAGACCGTCAGCGCAGATAGCCTCTGCATAGAAGCGTGCGCTGCCGTCGAGTATGGGGACTTCGAGGTTGTCTATCTCCACGAGGGCGTTGTCAACTCCGAGGCCGGTGAGGGCCGACAGGAGATGCTCTACCGTCATCACGGTCGCTTCACCCACGGAGATGCTGGTGCTGCGGGCGGTATTGGAGACATTGGCTGCCAGTGCGGGGATATCCACGCCCAGGTCGGTGCGCCTCAGCACTATGCCGCTGTCTTCGGGAGCCGGAGATATGCTTATATGAGAAAAGACGCCGGAATGAAGACCTTTGCCTTCAAACCGGTACGTCCTTTTAATTGTCCTTTGCTTCATAATGGGAGGCAAAGATAACAATTTTTTTATTCCTGCCCAGCCTTTTTGAACAAAGCGTAACTTCTAAGGAAGTTTTTCTGCTCAATTGCAGGCATGCCCATCAGGACCTCTCCGCTCTTGCGGACATTGCCTATTATCCCGGCCTGGGCGCAAACCGTGGTGTTGTCGGCGATGCTGATATGCCCCACGATGCCGACCTGCCCGGCTATGATGCAGCCCTTGCCTATCTTGGCAGAGCCCGCAATGCCCGACTGAGCGGCCATGGCGGTGTTCTCCCCTATCTGGACATTGTGTGCAATCTGGCAGAGGTTGTCGATGCGTACGCCCTTCTCGACTATCGTGGACTCCATCGGCGCGCGGTCTATGGTAGTGTTGGAGCCGACCTCGACGTCATCGCCAATCACCACGTTGCCAAGGTGCTCAATCTTGCGCCAGCTGCCGTCCGGCTGTTTGGCGTTGCCGAAACCGTCATCGCCTATAACGCAGCCCGCGTGCAGGATCACCCTGTCGCCGATTATAGACCCGTCGAAGACATGCACGCCTGGATAGATGATGCACTGCTTGCCAATCTTGCAGTTCGCGCCAATGGTGACATTGTCATGGATGATGCCCTCGTCGCCTATCCTGGTGCCCTTGCCTATCGTGACGAAATCGCCCACCCAGACCTTCCTGCCAAGCTTTGCGCTGCACGCGATACGGCATCGTCCGCGGTGGCGGCGGTACTTCTTGCCGCGTTCCTTGACATACTTAAGCAGCAGAGCCAAAGCGTTGTAGGCATCCGGAACCCTCACCAGCACGGGCTCCACCGGAGCCGTCGGCTTGAAATCCTGACCCACCAGCATGATGGATGCATGGCTGGTATAGACATACTGCTCGTATTTTGGGTTGGCGAAGAAGCTGAGCTGTCCCGGCTTGCCGTGCTCTATCTTTGCAAAGTTCGTAACCGCAACATCAGGGTTGCCCTCGACGGTACCGCCGAGCGCCTCGGCAATCTCTCTTGCTGTAAGTTTCATCTTAGAATCTGTATCCCAGGGTCAGCACAATGTCGAAAAGACTCTTCTGGGATGCTATAGTGGGTGAATAATAAACCAGCTTGTCCGAGTCAGCGGCGTACACATAGTCCTGATAAGCGGTGTACCTGATTTCAGGCCAGCGGGTCTTGCGTATCGCGATGTCCGCGAAGAAGGGCCCGTCGGGCGAATATCCGCCGCCAATTGCCCAGGAGACCACCTTGCCGTCGATGCTGCCCGTACGGGTATGGCCGGTGCGTACCGAAAGCTCAGGGGTAAGCCTGTACTCGAGACCGACACGCAGGGTACGGCGGGCGCCGTAGCCCTCTGCAATGTCGGAATTGAGGTCCCTGTAGTCTTCCTCACCGAAATTACCGCGGAACCTGATGTCTGACATATTCTCATACTCGTAGTCCACGCTCAGCAGTCCCCTGTCAAGGAAGGTCATAGCGGCTCCCAGTCCGAACTTCCAGGGGGTCGTCATGGTATAGCCCCACTCCTCCCAGTAGCGGTCGCCGCTGTCGTAGCTGCGTTTCACATCGGTAAAATCGGTGTACGCATAAGCATACTCATACTGCGTGAGGTCGTACCAGGTAGGAGTCTGTATTGTACCGCCTATCCTTAGCCATTCAGCGGGGACCCATATAAATCCGGTTTTGACATAGAGGCCACCCCCGTCGATATCGCGTTCGAAATTGTAATTCAGGTAATTGAAATGCGTAGGCTTCCCATCAATCTCGTAGGGGAACTCAGCCGGATCGACTGACTCTTCGCAGAAGTCCTCGCGGTAGCGGTGCTCTATCGAAACGATACCGACGTTGAATCCCAGGAAGAAGCGGTCCTGCATATTGAGACCCAGATTGAAGGCCACATCTCCCTTGGAGCCGTAGCTTCTCACGGTGGACTGCTGGAACAGAGGCCCCCAGAGAACGCCGTAATCCTTTTCAGCAACGCCGAGGTACATCTGTCCGTCATCGGACATCGCACCTTTGTCAATCATGGCCGCCGCGTAGGCTGCATCAGAGCTGAGGCCTGGAGCGAACTGCGCCCCCCATGCCATGGCTCCGGAGAAGGAAGTATAGGGATTGCGGCCTTCACCGAAGCGCTTGTCATTGTAATTGGCTGTGTTATTGACCGTAAAACCGAACGATATGCCGCTGATAGCGGAGGAGTTGTCCTCGGAATCCAGATACAGGTTGACGCCGATATTGGAAAAACCGAAAGCTCCGCGGCGTTTCTTCTTGACGGGGCCGAACTCCGGCTCGGAATACACCCCACCCGGAGCAAAGGCAGCCCTATTAACTGAGAGCAGCAGCCCCGGCGAAATAGTAAACTGGCCGAAATGCGATACCGCCGAGCCGGCCGGGTTGATGGTAACGGAGCCGAGGTCGCCGCCGAGTGCCGTCATGGCATTGCCAAGGGCCAGGGAGCGCGCCGTCCCGTAGTAGTTGTCGTCCAGCAGAGTAGCTGCAGTATAGTAGTCCTGGGCGCGGACACCCAGGGCTACGGAAGAAATCAGCAGTGCTGATAAAAGTATTTTCTTGTTCATGACAGTCTCTTTAAAAATCTACCTCCTGCCTCCGGCTCCGCCACTGTGTCCGCCGTTGCTGTGTCCACCGCCACTATGACCGCCTCCGGAATAACCGCCGCTGCTGCGGCCACCGGAATAGCTGCTGGAGCTACTGCTGCGGCTCGAAGAAGAGCTGCTTGAAGAGGAGCTGCTGCGGCTGTATGACGAACTGCTGCGGGTAGGGCTGCTGCTCTTGCCGGAGCTCTGGCTGCGTCCGACGCCGCTGGGGCGAGTAGGACGGCTGCTGCCGGAGCTGTAACCCTGCCTCGAGGACCCGGCTGCAGGAGTGGTGCTCCTGAGGCCGTGGCTACCGCCTGTGCCGTAGCGCGAAGGTGCTATGCCGTGGGATGAGCCGTGCGAAGGACCGTGGCCGGAGCGGTATGAGCTGCCGTGGTGAGGAGCTGCGCCGTGATGAGGTGCTGCGCTGTGGCGGCTGGGTGCACCGTAATGACGCGACCTGTGATGAGGCCTGTTGTGATGATACGAGTGGTAGTGAGGCCTCAGACGAGGCGTATACCAGGAGTGCCAGTACCAGGGATCATAACCCCAGTAATAACTGTCGTACCAAGGTGAATACCAGGGTGAGTACCAGCCCGAATACCAGTGTGAATGCCAGGGATAGTGCCACGAGTAGCTCCATGCCAGCGAGCCAACGCCCCAGTACCAGGGATCATATCCCCAGGGGTCAACCACATAGATATTGATATCGTTGGATGTTGCGTAAATGGGCTCTGATGCAATGGCGAGCGTCGTATCCTTCCCCTCAAGTATCTCCTTCTGAGCAATCTTGCGTGCTGCCATAGCGGCGAAGTCGTCCTCCGAGTAGAGATGAACCGTCTCAACTACGGTGGCCGGTCTGTAGTAGATACCATCGTAGAACCTTTGGTTAAATGAGTATTGGCCGATGGTACCGCAGGATACCACACTGAGTGCGGTGAGCAGTAAAAGTGTAATGCGCCGTCTCATATTATAACCTCCTAATAATAAAAGTTTGTATCTTTGCTCCGCAATTTGCGTGCCTTAGTCATCGCAAAATTAACAAAAATGAACGACAATACCCAATAATATGGCAAAAGAGGTTACTTCACGCGCAGACAATTATTCACAGTGGTACAATGATTTGGTAGTCAAAGCAGACCTTGCCGAGCAGTCGGCGGTCAGAGGTTGTATGGTCATAAAGCCTTATGGCTATGCGATTTGGGAGAAGATGCAGGGCATACTCGACGGTATGTTCAAGCGCACCGGCGTCCAGAACGCCTATTTCCCGCTGTTCATCCCCAAGTCATTCTTCAGCCGCGAGGCCGAACATGTGGCCGGATTCGCCAAGGAGTGCGCCGTGGTCACGCATCACCGCCTGATGAACGACCCTGACGGCAACGGCGTGGTCGTCGATCCCGACGCCAAGCTCGAAGAGGAGCTGGTCGTTAGGCCCACCTCCGAGACCATTATATGGAGTGTATACAAGAACTGGGTGACCTCCTGGAGAGACCTGCCCATCCTGTGCAACCAGTGGTGCAATGTGGTGCGCTGGGAGATGAGGACAAGGCCGTTCCTGCGGACCGCCGAGTTCCTCTGGCAGGAGGGCCATACGGCTCACGCCACCGCTGAGGAGGCTCAGGCCAAGGCCGTCGAGATGGTGCACGTCTATGCCGACTTCGCCCGCAATGTCATGGCGCTGCCGGTAATTATCGGACACAAGAGCCCCAACGAGCGCTTCGCCGGAGCACTCGACACCCTCACCATCGAGGCCATGATGCAGGACGGCAAGGCCCTGCAGGCCGGCACTTCCCACTTCCTGGGACAGAATTTCGCCAAGTCATTCGATGTACAATATACTGATAAGGAAGGCCAGCAGCAGTATGTCTGGGCCACTTCGTGGGGCGTGTCGACCCGTCTGATGGGCGCCCTCATCATGGCTCACGGCGACGACAACGGCCTGGTGCTGCCTCCGGCCCTCGCCCCCATCCAGGTGGTGATGGTCCCTATCTACAGGGCCGAAGAGGAGCGCTCCGCAGTGATCGCAAAGTTCGAAGCCGTGAAGGCCGCCCTCGAAGCCAAGGGAGTGAGCGTCAAGATTGACGACCGCGACACTCTGAGGCCCGGGTTCAAGTTCGCCGAATGGGAGCTCAAGGGTGTGCCCGTGCGTCTGGCAATGGGTGCCCGCGACCTCGCTGCCGGCACTGTCGAAGTCGCCCGCAGGGATGACCTCAGCAAGGAGACCATGCCTCTGGAAGGCATCGAGGAGCACATCCCCGCCCTGCTCGATTCTATCCAGAAGGGTATCTACGACAAGGCCGCTGCATTCCGCGACAGCCGCGTCGAGAAGTGCGACAGTTGGGAGGAGTTCAAGGAGAAGATACAGCAAGGACGCTTCCTGCTCTGCCACTGGGACGGCACCGCCGAGACCGAGCAGAAGATCAAGGACGAGACCAAGGCCACCATACGATGCATCCCCGTGGACAGCTACGTATGTGAGGAGGAAGGAGTGGACATCTACTCCGGCAAGCCTTCGAAGGGACGTGTGGTATTTGCAATATCTTACTAGAAATGAAGAAGCTACTTATATCTCTCGCGGTTGCTCTTGCTGTGATGCCGGGCTTTGCGCAGGACAGCGACCTGCAAAAAGCTGCAGCTGAGGCTGCGGCAGCGATAGCAAGCGCCGGCAAGCAGGAGGAGAAGGTGGTCAAGCCCCGTTACTGGACCACCGTAGCCGAGTTCGGCCTGGGAATAGCCCAGACTTCGCTCACGAACTGGGCGGCCGGCGGATACAATACCGCGACCCTCAGCACCAGCCTGGATGCCAAGGCCAACTACGCCAGGAATCTCCAGAGCTGGACCAACCGTCTGCAGATGCAGTACGCGTTCCTGTGGTCAGCAGACAAATGGGATCTGCTGCAGAAGAGCGCCGACCGCATCTACCTTGAGAGCAGATGGTCCTACAAGACCAGCAAGGAGTCCGCCTGGAGCTATTCGGCGGCCCTTGACTTCCGCACCCAGTTCAACGAGACCCGCAGCAACTACGCCAAGGGCGAGGACGGGATCTGGACCGGCACGCTGAAATCCGATTTCTTCTCCCCCGCCTACCTCAATCTCGGTATCGGTATGGACTGGAAAGTGAGCCGAATGCTGAGCATCAGCATGTCTCCGGTCACCGGAAGCCTGATTTTCTGCTCCGTACCCGCGCTCAGGCAGGGCTACGGTATGAAGCTGCGCGACGGCGGCACCGCCGGTGTTGATGAAGATTACCACGCAATGCTGTTCCAGCTCGGTCCGCAGATCAAGAGCGACCTCAAGTTCACGGTCAACGACGCATTTGCATTTGAGACGCAGCTGGTGATGTTCTCCGACTACTTCGACCATCCCTTCACCCACTGGAGGGTCAACTGGGACACCAGCATGAGCTGGCAGCTCAGCCGCCTGGTCAAGCTCGGGTTCAAGACCTGGCTGATCTACGACCCTGTGGTCAAAATCACTTCTGACAGGGACATTGACCTCTACCCGAGCGGCAAGGACCGCATCCAGTTCAAGGAGTTCCTGGAGTTCACTCTCACCTATACATTCAAGCCGCGCCGCCAGTGACGAGGATTCTGCTCGCTGTTTCCGGCGGGGTTGACTCCATGTACCTCGCACACAGGGCTTCCGAGTTCTTCCCGGGAGCCTCGTTTGCTATTGCGCACTGCAATTTTGCGCTGCGCGGGGAGGAGTCCGACGGCGACGAGCAGTTTGTCAGGGACTGGGCACGGGAAGCCGGGCTGGAGTGCCTTGTGAGGCGCTTCGACACCCGGGGATATGCGGCATCGCATGGCGTCAGCATAGAGATGGCGGCGCGCGAGCTGCGCTATGGCTGGTTCCGCGAGCTGATGGCTGATGGAGGTTTCGATGCCGTTGCGGTCGCGCACAATGCCGACGACAACGCCGAAACCATGATGCTCAACCTCCTGCGGGGCACCGGGACGCGGGGCCTTCGCGGGATGGCGTATTCCAGGGACGGCGTCGTGCGGCCGATGCTGGGGATTTCGCGCGAGGAGATAGTCGCCTGGATGCGGGAGCACGGATATGCGTGGCGCGAAGACAGCAGCAACGCCGAGCAGATTTACAAGAGGAACATACTGAGGCACAGAGTGTTCCCCGTGCTGAGGGAGATTAATCCCGGGTTCCTCGGGACGCTCGCCGCAGACATGGAGCACATAGCTCAGGCGGACGATATTGCAGAAGATTATTTCGCAGGCTGCCGGCTGGACCCCGACCGGATAGACATAGCGGCGCTGATGAGCTTCAGGCACTGGCGCTACCTGCTTTGGCGGCTTACCGAAGGGCGGCTTAGCGCGGATGCTTTGGCGGCATTGAGCGATGCACTGGAAGCCGGCGGGCCCGCTTCGGGCAAACGCTTCGGACCCTATGTGGCAGGAGCCGGAGTGTTGGCTTTTGACAGCGGCTACGGTTTTGATCCCGTCACGGTGAGCGGCCCGGGTATATATAATGTAGGTGGGCGCACCGTAGAAGTCTCCCTGCTGGAAGGCACTGATGCACAGGCGCTCAAGGCTGACGGCGGTGCTGCGCTCAAGGCCGGCGGCATCCTGTATGCCAATGCGGCGGCTCTCCCCTTCCCCTTCGTGCTACGCGGCTGGCAGGACGGCGATTGGATGAAGCCTCTAGGGCTGCGCGGGCGCAAGAAACTCAGCGACCTTTTCACCGACCTCGGCTGGTCAGTCCCGATGAAGCGCGAGGCCATCCTGGCCGCGCCTGCAGAGGAGTCAGCCTCCGGCGAGTCGGCTTCAGGCAGCGCTCCCTCCGGACAGGTCCTGGCCCTGCTGGGCGAGCGCATCGACGAGTCCCTCCGCGTCACCCCTGACACCGGTTCTATCGTTAGATTTGTTTTTTTATAAAATATCCTTACCTTTGCAGTCCCAACACCGCGGGGTAGAGCAGTCGGTAGCTCGTCGGGCTCATAACCCGGAGGTCGCAGG
>CAMZEI010000036.1 GCA_947305815.1 uncultured Bacteroidales bacterium
AATTTATGTCCCTGAGGATCTCGTCCATTGCCAGTGACAAAGATAGGAATAATCCCCGACACACTCCGTCTACTTCGACGGCATACCGTATATGCCGAAGACATCCTGGCTGTAGGTGTAGTCCATTGCGTCAAGGATGGCGAACTGACGGGGAAGGCTCTCCTTGAAACGCTCGAAGTCCCGGCCGTCGCGAGGGCACCACTGGATCTCGCTGAGCGCGAGAAGTCGCGGCAGGAGCATGTACTCCAGATGCTCGGGCGTAGCGATGTATTCTGTCCAGAGGTTGGCCTGTACGCCGAGGATATGACTCTGCTGGAACTCATCCAGCTCGTCGAAAGGCTCGTAGCTGTACACCTTCTCCACAGGGAGGTAGCCGCCTATTGCATAAGGCTCAAGCTCGCGCTTGTCGCTCTGATAGTAGTCCAGATACAGGTAGGTGTAGGGCGCCATGATGACGTCAAATCCCCTTGCGGAAGCTTCCACACCACCTTCCGTGCCGCGCCATGACATGACGGTAGCACCGGGAGCGAGCTCGCCTTCGAGGATCTCGTCCCATCCAATAATGCTGCGGCCTTTGCCCTCGAGGAAGGACTGCAGCCTTGCGGTCACATAGTTCTGGAGGTACTGCTCCTTGGTGCCGTGCCTGGTGTCCTTCAGTCCAAGCTGACGTATCCTCGCCTGGCAGAGGGGACACTCCTTCCAGCGGTCCTTGGGGCACTCGTCGCCACCGATATGGATATACTTGGACGGGAAGATTTCGCAGAGCTCTCCGAGCACGTCCTCAAGGAATGCAAATGTCTCTTCCTTGCCTATGCAGAGCACATCGTCGGAGACACCCCAGCGGGTCCAGACTTCATAGGGACCGCCGGTGCAGCCGAGCTCGGGATAGGCGGCAAGCGCTGCCAGCATGTGGCCTGGAAGGTCAATCTCGGGGATGATGTCGATACCCTTGGAGGCAGCATAATCCACAATCTCGCGGAGCTGCTCCTGAGTGTAGAATCCACCGTGGGGGATGCCATCGGAGTTGCCGTACTCAGCCTTGATGCATGAGCCGCTGCGCACAGAGCCAATCTCGGTGAGCAGGGGGCGGGACTTGATCTCAACGCGCCAGCCCTGGTCGTCATTGAGGTGGAAGTGGAAAGTGTTGAGCTTGTACAGCGCCATCACATCGATGTAGCGCTTGACTTCGCGGGCTTCCCAGAAATGGCGGCACGGATCCAGATGCAGGCCGCGATAGCCGAAGCGGGGGAAGTCCGATATCTGCACGCAGGGGACGCTCCAGGAGACGCACCTCTGCCGTGTCCCTGTAAATACTGCCTCAGGCAGCATCTGCTGCAGGGTTGCAAGACCATAGAGCACTCCGCGCATTGCCGATGCGCCGACCTCGACGCCGTCAGCACCGGCGACCAGGGTATATGCCTCGGGGGCCAGAGTCTCATCAAGGACGAAGCATATGCCGGCTTGGCTGAGTTCTGATACCATGCGGCTCTTGCGGCCGGAAGCCTTTGAAAGGCGTGCTGCGAAATCCTCAACCGCGGCTACTGCTTCTCCGCCGAAGGCCTGGTCAACCCAGACACTCTGTCCTGCAAGACTTACGAAGCCTTCCCCGGTCGTAACCGACACGGGCTGAGGGACAATGTGCAGCTCAGACTGCGGTGCAGGAGCGCACGCGACAGTCAGCAGCACTAATAAACAAGGGAGTAAATGATTCTGTCTCATAGTATTGATTATTCTGTGGCAAAACGGAAGAAAGCGTCAATCTCCTTCTTCTCGTGGAGCTTGACAATATATACCTGGTCGCCGAGATCGTCTGCAAGGGCGGGTGACATCCTCTCGCAAAGGCAGACGGACCCTGCATACCTCGACATCAGCTCATCGTGGCTGTGCTTGTAGCGATGGCTGTCGCGGCGGCCGGCATAGGCGCAGTAGAACTGCTCTCCTGCCCCGGTGCGGCACTCGTCGAACGCCACCATGTCAGCCCAGATCTGGAATACGTTGGTGGAGTGGGCGAAGTTCATCATGTCGGGCGTAAATCCTCCCGGGGGCCTCATGTTGACTTCGAGGCCGACATAGTCGCCCTTCTTGCCGAGGCCCTCGCGGTCGCGGTCCAGCTGGAAGAACTCCAGGTGCACGAAGCGGCTGCGTATGCCGAAGGCCTTCACCGTCCGGCGGCCCACTGCTGCGAGCTTGGCGGGGACGGTCTTGTTGGTCCAGTAGCAGGTATCCAGGCCCTTGTGGACTATCTCCATGATGGGGGTCGGGAACACGGTATTGTTCTCGAAGACGGGGTCGCCGTTGGAGTCCACTATAGCATCGTAGGATACCAGCAGGCCGGTTATGAACTCCTCCATCACATAGCGGCCGTAGTCAGAGGCCCTCTGCCCGAACCATGCGTCCAGCTCCGCCGCGTCGTGGATTTTGGCCGTGCCGCCTGCGCCCACGCCGTTGTCAGGCTTGGCGATGATGGGGTAGCCGGTCTTCTTCACAAATGCCTCAACGGCCTTGCGGCCCTCCGAGCACTTGATCTGACGCGCCGTCGGGATCTCGCCGAGGGCATAATATTTCTTCATCTCCGACTTGTTCTTGATAGCGGCGATGTGGTCGTCCTTGATGCCGGAGGTGACATTGAAATCCGTCCTCAGGCGGGCATCCTGCTCAAGCCAGTATTCGTTGTTGGACTCTATCCAGTCAATCTTGCCCCACTTGTGGGCGTACCATGCCACTGCGCGGTACACTTCGCTGTAATCCTCAAGGTTGCGGACCATGTAGTAGTCGCTGATACCCGCCTTGAGCTCCCAGGGGAGGTTGTCGTAGGGGGTGTCTGCAATCGCAAGCACATTGACGCCATTGCGGCGGGCACCCTCGCAGAAATGCCAGTAGGTGTGGGGAAAATGAGGTGATATGAATACGAGGTTCATAAATGAATATGATTGATTTTCAGCACTTACGGGGCGCATTCCGCCACCGGTTATCTCGAAAGCCTCGCCGCGGAGCTCCGCAGGGCGGCCTGCCTTCTTGATCACGTATCCGCCGTCCTTGAAGGTGTAGAAACGATGCCCCCAACTGTCGGGGAACACCGCATCTTCAAAGAGCCGGCGTCCGTCGAGGACTACATCCCGAACCTGCTCGAGGTGAGGGACGAGGTTAATGTCAGTCAGCCCAAGGCCGCGAAGCCAGCGGCGGTATCCGGGATCGGCGAGTTCGCCTGCGAACTCCGGATGAGAGTACACCAGGTCGGCGCAGTTCATGGATCCGGCGCTGCAGCCCATCACCACTCCGTCGAAGCCCTGCATTATCTCGCGCAAGCCTATCTCGTGGATGAAGCGGTTCTGGGTCGGAGTGTGTCCGCCGCAGAGCACCACCCAGTGAGCCCTGGCGACCAGCTCGGCCGCCTTGTCGGCGTTGCGGCGGTCCAGCATCACTATCTCTGCGGTCTCAATACCGGAAAGGTGGATGCAGCTGCTCATGTCCCGCAGCACCGAATCGGTAAAGCCTCTGTCGTCCGGGGCTGCGCTCACAAGGAGCACACGGGGTTTCTCATTGCCGGCAACTTCACGCAGGGCGGCCTTGACTTCGGCCAGGAAGCCGTTGTCGGACGTGAACTGCGGCTCGCCGTAGCGGGTCGGACTGCCGGTGAGAAACAGGGTCATAGGTCGAGGAGTCCTTCGGGGAGATTCAGGTAGAGTTTACGCCCCTCCGGATCCGCCTCCACTATGAAATCCTCGTGCAGGGGAATGAGTCTCCCCTCAACGAGCAGACACAGATTGCCGGGGATTGGCTCTATGCCATCTACTACGCCTATGCTGCGGGAGCCGTCAAAGACCTCCCAGCCGGTGAAATCATCCCCTTCCTCGGAATCGTCGGCGCCTTCGAGCCACAGGGTCTGCCCGACTATCTCTTCGGCATCTTCGAGGCTGTCCACACCGCTGAGGTGCGCCAGAGCCTTGCCTGCCCCCTTGGGGCTCAGGGATTCAAAAAAGAATGGAACCGGCAATCCATCGAAATAGATGTATACCGGTTCCTTGAGGTTTATCTCTTCGATGGAATTTTTAAGTCCCAGAAGGACTCCTCCATCGATGCCGTAGGACTTGAGGACCTTCGCTGCTGCTAGCATCAGTTTATGCTTCAGCGGCGGGAGCTTCCTCAGCTGCGGGGGCCTCGACGGCTTCCTCGGCGGCCTCGGCCTCTGCTGCTGCCTCAGCTTCTGCTTCGGCGAGCTTGGCGGCCTTCTTGGCTATAGCCTCTGCGCGAGCCTCGTTGACCTTGGTCTCCTCAGCCTTTGCGGCCTTGGCCTTGGCGATGGCGTCGTTCTTGATGCCGTTCTTCTTGGCCTCGACCTTTGCGTCCCTTTCGGCCTTCCATGCATTCCACTTTGCGTCAGCCTGCTCTGCGGTGAGAGCTCCCTTGGCTACGCCACCGTCGAGGTGGTTGCGAAGGAGGACACCCTCGTAGGAGAGGATGCGGCGGCAAACGAGAGAGGGCTGGGCACCTACCTTAAGCCATGCAAGAGCACGCTCAGAGTTGAGGATGATGGTTGCAGGGTTGGTGTTGGGATTGTAGGAGCCAAGCTGCTCGATGAAACGACCGTCACGCGGTGCACGTGAATCTGCCACTACAATGTGGAAGAATGCGAAATTCTTCTTACCGTGGCGCTGTAAACGAATTTTAACAGCCATTGTGAATCTGTTTTAAATAGTTAAACCTAAATCCCCCTACCCGAGGGGGACCGCAAAGTTAGAAACTTTTTTTGGAATTTAAATATTAATAACTATTTTTGCAGTCCCAAAGTCTGCGGATGTGGTGAAATGGTAGACACGCTACTTTGAGGGGGTAGTGGGCATTGGCCTGTGTGAGTTCGAGTCTCACCATCCGCACGGAAAGCAAGTTCAGCAATGGACTTGCTTTTTTGTCATAGTGCTCACGAGCAGCCATTCGGCGAGCAGGTAAGTGCTCATAACGGCGGCGTGGCGCAGGGGGAAATCAAGGCCGGCGAAGGCATTGATAGCAATCAGAGCGTCGGACAGGATGAACACCAGACCGCCGATGATAACCATCCAGGCGTACTTCTGACCTCTCAGGGCCCAGATTATACCGACAGCACAGTAAGCAAGGAGAGCATAGGCATAGACCGACAGGACCACAGTCATCGCTGTCCCGGCGCCGAATGCATTAGCGGCAAACGGGGCTATCAGCAGCGGAGCAGCGAGCGCCACAACTTCCTTCCAACTGCGGACCTTGCCCATTCCGGAGCAGAACACCAGCAGATAGAATACGTGTCCCACGAGGAAACTACCCAGTCCCAGTGCAAAATAGATGAATCCATAGCCGTCCAGCAGGAGCAGGATGTCTCCGGCCGTGTGGAATGCAAGTCCCGCGGCGAGCCACCAGACCAGCTTGCCCTTGTGCTCCGGGAGGAGCGAGAGCAGCGCAGCTGCAGCAAGTGAAGGGATAAGGAAAGGTTTAATGATAACATGCGCCGCCTCGACACCGAAAGCGAGCAGGATGGTCTCCGCGACCGAAAGGGCTACAAACACGAGCCCAGCTATGCGTGCTGATTTCTTCATGATGGTTAGGAGTGCCCGAGGTGGGAATCGAACCCACACGTCTTTAAGGGACAATGGATTTTGAGTCCATCGCGTCTACCATTCCGCCACTCGGGCATGCGGTCCCTCGGAGCCGGAGCACAAAGGCGCCGGGAGGGAGCACAAAGGTATCCAAAAAACGCGATTAATCAAATTTTTGGCTAACTTCGTACCCTATGCCCAAGATAAGGTTCAAAGTCAGCAACTCGCTGTCATCCCTCAAGCTGGAGCTGCTCAGGTACCGCTCCGTGTATATGGTCTTTGACCGCAATGTGGAGGGATTCGCCTCTCAGATCGGGAGGTATCCTTCGTTCAAGCTGGACGCCGGCGAGGACAACAAAACCATAGAGACGGTTAAAAGCATCTGCCACTGGCTCCTCATGCAGGGAGCCGACCGCGGGAGCGTCCTGCTCGCTGTCGGAGGCGGCATCACCACCGACATGGCCGGATTTGCGGCATGCATCTACAAACGCGGCATACGCTATATCAACGTCCCAACTACCCTCCTCTCGCAGGTGGACGCGGGCCTGGGCGGCAAGACCGGGGTGAACCTCGACTCGTACAAGAACATGCTCGGCGTCATCTGCCAGCCAGAGCTCACTTACATCTGCACCGCCGCGCTGGAGACCCTCCCGGAGAGGGAGATGCGCAGCGGTGCCGCCGAGCTTCTCAAGACCCTCATCATAGGAGGCGGGCGCCACTACGAGAAGGCTGTGGACGAACTGAGCGCCCCTCAGACGGTCCGGGACCTTGCTCCGCTTATCAAGGAAGCCGCCCGCATCAAAGCCCGCGTAGTGGAGTCAGACCCGGACGAGAAGGGACGCAGGCGCGTACTTAACCTCGGACACACTTACGCCCATGCCATCGAGTGGTACCAGCATGCCCACGGCGTCTCAGACCCGTACAGCCACGGTGAGGCGGTAGCAATAGGCCTCGTCCAGGCTGCCCGCCTGAGCGAAGAAAGAGGGATATGCGAAAAGGGTCTCGCCCTCAAACTCGAGGAGGACCTCCGCCGCTGCGGCCTGCCGACAACCCTCCCCTGCCCCGAGGCAGAGCTCCAGGAGGCCATACTCAAGGACAAGAAGGCCGACGGCGGGAAGGTCAATTTCGTATTCATTGAGCGCATAGGTAAAGTCACAGTCAAGAAATTATGATATGCACCAGCCTCGGAGGCAAGGACCTCCGTCAAATACTGGATATACTCGAAAGCGGCTGCACTGATGTCGCCGAGATCCGTCTGGACAGCTGCACCCTCTCAGATGAGGACATCTCCTATCTGTTTGCCCAGACAGACGTCCCCCTCATAGCCACCTGCCGCATTGCGGTGGCAGGAGAGGAGAAGTGCCTGCACACCCTGTCTCTGGCAATCGAAGCGGGCGCACGATACGCCGACCTCGAGCTGGAGGCACCTGCACCCCTGAGCCGCAAGATTCAGTCACTCTGCCACTCCTGCGGGACGCAGCTCATACGCTCCTTCCACGATTTCGACGGGACTCCCGACAAGGGACTCCTGGAGCAGGTGGTCCAGCGCTGCTTCCGCTACGGGGCCGATATAGCCAAGATTGTCACCGCAGCCCACGATGCTGCAGACTGCGCCGCCGTGATGAGCCTGTATGACACGGCTGCGGAGCCATGGAAGCTTATCGCTTTCTGCATGGGAGTAGTCGGGCGTGACACGAGGCTCGAGTGCCTGCGTCGCGGCTCGCCCTTTACCTACTGCGCCCTCAAGGATACGGAATCTACCGCCCCGGGGCAGTGGATAGCCGCGGAGATGTCCGCAAGACTGTACGGGGAGCAGGAAGGCTTCAACCGCAAGGGTATCAGAGTCCCCGCTTCCAAAAGCTTCGCTCAGAGAGCCATAGTCGCAGCTGCGCTGTCCGAAGGCATCAGCCATCTCGGAGGCTACTCTCCCTGTGATGATTCGGAGGCGGCAATCAGGGTTGCACAGGCACTGGGAGCACGCGTTGTCAAGAAGGGCGATACTCTCGAAATCAAGGGTATAGGCCCTGCCGGCAAGCCCGTTGGACTCAAGTCCCTCAATACCGGCGAATCCGGACTGCTTACCCGACTCATGATACCGGTACTCGCTGCAATCAACGGCGAGGACTTCCGCATTGAAGGCGAAAAGACCCTCCTGCGCAGACCGCTCGCCGGCGCCGCAGAGATAATGGCTTCGTTCGGAGTGCTGCTTAGCGGCGAGAGCGTCCCCCTCGAGGTGCGCGGCGCCCTGATCCCGGGCACTGCCGACATCTCCGGCAAGGGCGGCTCACAGCTTATCTCCGGCCTGCTGATGGCCCTCCCCCTCTGCGACAAGGACTCCATGATGCGCGTGGACGAGCCCAAGAGCATACCTTACATGTTCATAACCCTGGATGTGCTGCGTCGTTTCGGAGTGCGCATCGGCTCTCAGATGGAGGGAGACACAACTCTGCTTGAGCAGCAGGACTGGTCAGGCTGCGAGCAGATCAGCTTCAAGGTGCACGGCGGCGGCAGCTACAAGGCGGCCGACTTCGACATCGAAGGAGACTGGAGCTCGGCTGCTGCATTCCTCGTGGCAGGAGCCATATTCGGCTCTGTCGAAGTGCAGGGGCTGGATGTCAAGTCCCTTCAGGCAGACCTCTCGATAATTGACCTGCTGCTGGATGCCGGTGCCTGCGTATCGAGCCTTGAAGACGGCACTGTGGCGGTACGCAAAGCCCCTCTGGAGCCTTTCGACACCGACCTCAACAACGCCCCGGACCTCTTCCCTATCGTAAGCGTGCTTGCAGCCTTCTGCCCGGGTGAAAGTCACATCGGCGGAGTCAAGCGTCTCTCCGGCAAGGAGAGCGACCGAGCCTCTGCCATCATCGAAATGCTCACGGCGCTGGGCGTAGAGGCTTCCATAGATGCTGATGTAATGACTATCCGCGGTGAAGCCCTCTCGACCAGGCTTGCCTGCAGAAGGCTACTGCAAGGCGGCAGCTTCTCCTCACATCACGACCACCGCATGGTGATGGCCCTCAAGGTGGCCTCCCTGGGTGCAGAAAGCCCCGTCGTCATCGACGACGAGCAGTGCGTAGGCAAGTCCTTCCCGCTTTTCCTCGAAATCTTCGGATAATATGAAAAGGCTCATATCGTTAGCAATGCTGACCCTGACGCTGATTTCCTGCCGGCCCGGCACTGATGTGCTGGTGATAGGAGGTGGCGCCAGCGGCACCTGCGCCGCCATCGCATCGGCCCGACACGGCGCCAGGACTGTCCTTGTCGAGGAGACTCCCTGGCTTGGCGGCATGCTCACAAGCGCCGGAGTCAGCGCCGTGGACGGCAACTACCGCCTCCGCGCCGGACTTTTCGGCGAATTTGCCGACTCCCTCGCCGGACGCTACGGCGGCTATGAGGCACTTAAGACCGGATGGGTGAGCAATATCCTGTTCCAGCCCAGAGTAGGCGAAGAAGTACTGGAGCATATGGCCGCGTCCGCTCCCGGGCTCAAAATCCGCAGGGGCCTTAGGGTGAGCAGCATAAGCAAACTCTCCCGCGGCTGGGAAGTCTGCTTCAGCGACAGCTCCAGGATAATAGCCACTGTGCTCATAGACGGTACCGAGCTGGGCGATATTGCCCGCGCCTGCGGGGTACCATATCATATAGGCATGGACGCCCGGAGATATACCGGAGAAGCCAAGGCCCTCGAAGAGCCTCTGGATGCCGTACAGGACATGACATATGTCATGACGGTCAAGGACTACGGCCCTGATGCCGACATGACCATCCCCATGCCTGAGGGCTACGACCCTTCGCGCTATGTCAACTGCTGCCTTAATCCCCTCAACACTCCGGTGCGCGAGAAGGGCCAGCCGCTCTGGGAGCCTGAGATGATGATGAGCTATGGGCAGCTCCCCGGCGGAGAAATCATGCTGAACTGGCCGGTTGAAGCCAACGACTTCAATGCCAACATAATAGATGCCACGAGGGAGGAGCGCGAGGCCGTATTCGCAGAGGCAAAACAGCGCTCACTGGGATATCTTTATTTCCTGCAGACCGGCCTCGGGATGAAGAATATCGGACTCTCGGACGAAGAGTATCCGACTGAGGACGGGATGCCGTTCTATCCCTATTTCAGGGAGTCAAGGCGCATCGAAGGCAAGGCACTGCTGACATTCGAGGATGCTGCGGACCCCTATTCGAGTACTCTGTACCGCACGGGAGTAGCCGTCGGAGACTATCCGGTAGACCATCACATCCTCCAGCATCCGGACTGGAAGAGCCTCCCCTCTTTCGGACTCTCGCCCATACCTTCGTTTACCGTGCCTCTCGGAGCCATAGTGCCCGCCGCCGTAGAGGATCTCATAGTAGCCGAGAAATCCATCAGCGTCTCCAACATCATGAATGGCTCGACACGCCTGCAGCCGGTTGTGATGGAGCTCGGACAGGCCGCCGGGACGCTTGCCGCCCTGGCCGTTCAGACAGGCCGGCACCCTTCCGAAGTCGGTGTGCGCGAGGTCCAGGCGTTGCTGCTCAAGGACGGAGCAAGACTACAGCCATATCTGGACTGCGGCCCGGCAGACCCCCTGTTCGAAGCATCCCAGCGCATAGGCTGCACCGGGATACTACACGGCGAAGGCCGCAATGTCGCATGGTCCAACGAGATGTGGCTTCGTACCGAGGACCCGCTGCTGCGCTGCGAGCTTTATCTGGAGGATTTCGGAATCACTTACGAAGATTCTGCCGCAACCGTGAGCCTGTCCGAGTTCTTCTCGATACTTGCCGACATCACGAAGGCTAAGCCCGGACAGTTGGAATTCAATATAGACGACAGCGACAGGGCAATCACCCGCGGAGAGGCCATTATGCTCCTCGACAAAGTAGTGGATCCTTTCAGGCGCAGGGTTGACTGGGACGGGAGCTTCCTGTAAATCGGCGAATGACGATATAATACTAAAATGGCATAGGGCGTTTACCCTATGCCATTTTTATAATGAGCGGAGATTCCGGATCTGAGCCCGGAATGACTCTTACTCAGCGGCGGGAGCCTCAGGAGCGGCCTCTGCGGCTGCAGGAGCTTCAGCTGCGGGAGCCTCGGCTGCCTTCTTGGAGCTGCGGCGGGTTGCCTTCTTGGCTGCCTTTGCGGCGGGCTTGGAAGCAAGTGCTGCCTCGTTGAAATCAACCAGCTCTATGAGGGCCATCTCAGCCGCATCACCCTGACGGAAACCGGTGTGGAGCACGCGGGTGTATCCGCCGGGACGGTCAGCCACCTTGGGAGCGACTGTGCGGAAGAGCTCGCTCACTGCTGCCTTGTCCTTGAGGTAGCTGAACACCACACGACGAGAGTGGGTGCTGTCGTCCTTGGACTTGGTGATGAGGGGCTCGACATAGGATTTGAGAGCCTTGGCCTTGGCGACGGTCGTGTTGATCCTCTTGCGGATGATGAGTGCCGAAGCAAGATTCGCAAGGAGAGCCTTGCGGTGACCGCTCTGACGACCAAGATGATTTATAGCTTTGTTGTGTCTCATCTCTTATATGTTCTTTTTCTTGGGTTCAATGTTATACTTGGAAACATCCATTCCGAAGCTGAGTTTCATCTTCTCCACCAGGAGGTCGATCTCGCTGAGGGACTTGCGTCCGAAGTTGCGGAACTTCATGAGCTCAGGGCGAGAGTAGGACACGAGGTCTGCGAAGGTGTCGATGTCAGCTGCCTTGAGGCAGTTGTACGCCCTCACGGAGAGACCCATGTCGGAGAGCTTGGTGAGGAGGAGGTGCCTCATGTGCAGGGACTCCTCGTCGAGCTCCTTGGCCTCGGCTTCCACAGCGTTCTCCAGGGACATCTTCTTGTCGTCGGTGAAGAGCTTGAAGTGGTAGATCAGGATGGCAGCTGCCTCCTGAAGAGCCGCGTTGGGGGAGATGGAACCGTCGGTGACGATTTCCAGGTTGAGCTTTTCGTAGTCTGTCTTCTGCTCGACACGCCAGTTCTCGACGCTCCAGTTGACCTTGCGGATAGGAGTGTAGATGGCATCCACGGCGATGGTGCCGATGGGTGCGGTCTCGTCACGGTTCTCCTCGGAGGGCACGAAGCCGCGGCCCTTGGTGATGGTGAGAGTGATTTCGAGTTTGACTGAAGGCTCGAGCGAGCAGATGTGCTGCTCAGGATTCAACACCTTGAAGGAAGACAATCCTTTGGAGATGTCCTCGGCGGTAAACTCCTGCTTGCCGCTGATGACGATGCTGACGGTCTCCGTCTCGACTGTCTCTACCATGCGGCGGAAACGGACCTGCTTGAGGTTGAGAATGATGTCCTGCATACCCTCGATGACACCGGGGATAGTCGCGAACTCCTGATCAACTCCTGAGATCCGGATCTGGCTGATGGCGAAACCTTCCAGAGAAGCCAGCAGGATGCGTCGGAGAGCGTTGCCGATAGTCTGGCCGTATCCGGGCTCAAGGGGCCTGAATTCGAAACGGCCGACGGTGTCGGTGCTTTCGAGCATTATAACCTTGTCAGGTTTCTGAAATGCTAAGATTGCCATTGTGTATAAGGTGTTAAATGTTACTTGGAATAGAGGTCAACTATGAGCTGCTCGTTGATGTTCTCGGGTATCTCAGCCCTTACAGGCATGTTGAGGAACTTTCCGGAGAGGGCCTTAGGGTCGAACTCCAGCCAGGAGTACTTCGCTGCGGAAGCGACGCTGGCGGTGATGACCTCGAGGCTCTTGGAGCGCTCGCGCACTGCGACCACGTCACCGGGCTTCACCTGTGCGGAAGGAATGCTGCACACGCTTCCGTTGAGGGTGATGTGGTGATGGTTGACGAGCTGGCGGGCTGCTGCACGGGAAGGAGCAATACCGAGACGGTACACAATGTTGTCCAGGCGGGACTCGAGGAGGAGAACGAGGTTCTCACCCTTCTGTCCGGCCATGCGGGAAGCCTTGTCGTAGGTGTTGTGGAACTGACGCTCCAGAACTCCGTACATGTACTTGACTTTCTGCTTCTCCTTGAGCTGGATGCCGTAGTCTTTCTGTTTCTTGCGCTTGGATGCGAGTCCGTGCTGTCCCGGAGGATAGTTACGCTTCTCGAGAAGTTTGTCTGCTCCGAAGATAGGCTCACCGAACTTGCGGGCGATCTTGGTGGTAGGACCTGTATATCTTGCCATAATGTTTCTTCTTTAAAGGGTTAGACTTTACGACGGCCTTTGGGTCTGCAACCATTGTGAGGCATAGGGGTGACGTCGACGATCTCGGTCACGGTGATACCTGCGTTGTTGATGGTGCGGATTGCGGATTCACGGCCCTGGCCGGGTCCCTTCACGAAGCACTTCACCCTGCGAAGGCCAGCATCGTATGCAGTCTTGGCTGCATCCTCGGCTGCCATCTGGGCGGCATAGGGAGTGTTCTTCTTCGATCCCCTGAAACCACACTTACCTGCAGAGCCCCAGCTGATAACCTGGCCCTGGGCGTTGGTGAGGGAAACGATGACGTTGTTGAAGGTTGATGAAATATGGGCCTCGCCATAAGCTTCAACCTTGACAACCCTTTTGGATGTTGTAGTTTTCTTTGCCATAATTCATCAATTCTTACTTGGTAGCTTTCTTCTTGTTGGCTACGGTCTTCTTCTTGCCCTTACGGGTACGGGCGTTGTTCTTGGTACTCTGGCCGCGCACGGGGAGTCCGCTACGGTGGCGGATTCCGCGATAGCAACCGATATCCATGAGGCGCTTGATATCCATCTGGACGGAAGAACGGAGCTCACCTTCGATCTTGTACTCTTCATTGATTTCAGTACGGATCTTGGCAATCTGGTCGTCGTTCCAGTCACCGACCTTGATATCTTTATCGATTCCGCACTTCTCGAGAATCTTCTTCGCGGAGCTGCGGCCGATACCGAAGATATAGGTAAGACCTATCTCTCCTCTCTTGTTGTTGGGTAAATCAACAC
>CAMZEI010000037.1 GCA_947305815.1 uncultured Bacteroidales bacterium
AGTTCTGCTCGCCCAACGACCACGTCAACTGCGCCCAGTCCACCAACGACGCTTATCCGACTGCATTCCGCTACACTTTCGTGAGGATGAACAAGAAGCTGGAGGCCTCCCTGCAGGCCCTTATCGACGCTTTCCGCGCCAAGGGCGAAGAATTCAGGGACATCATCAAGATGGGCCGCACCCAGCTCCAGGACGCCGTCCCCATGACTTCAGGCCAGGAGTTCAATGCCTTTGCCAACAACCTCGAGGAAGAAATAGCCAATCTGGAGCGCAACGTGGTGCTCCTCAAGGAGATAAATATGGGCGGTACCGCCATCGGTACCGGGCTTAACGCTGTGCCCGGCTTTGCTGAGCTCTGCACTTCGCTGATGTCGGAGTTCACCGGAGACCATTTCGAGAAGGCCTCCGACCTCGTCGAGGCGACTCCCGACACGGGAGCGTACGTGAGCTATTCAGCAGCCCTCAAGCGCCTTGCGGTCAAGCTCTCCAAGATATGCAACGACCTGCGCCTCATGGCTTCCGGCCCTCGCTGCGGTCTGCATGAGATCAACCTGCCTGCTATGGCTCCCGGCTCATCGATCATGCCCGGCAAGGTCAACCCGGTCATCCCCGAGGTTACCAACCAGGTCTGTTTCAAGGTGATAGGCAACGATACCTGCGTCTCCTTCGCCGCAGAGGCCGGACAGCTCCAGCTCAATGTCATGGAGCCCGTAATCGCGGAGTCCATACTGGAGAGCCAGACCTGGCTGGTGAACGCCATGGACACCCTGCGCACCAAGTGTATCGACGGCATCACCGTCAATGCTGACCACTGCTACGAGATGGTCCGCAATTCCATAGGTATCGTCACGGCCCTCAATCCCTACATAGGCTACAAGGCCTCCACCAAGGTCGCCAAAGAGGCCCTCGAGACTGGGCGCAGCGTTTATGACCTCGTGCTCGAGCACGGCCTCATGACCCGCGAGAAGCTCGATGAAGCCCTCGACCCCAAGGCCATGACCGCCTCGCACGAGTTCCTGAAATAAGAACTATGGACAGAGAAGACAGAATCCGTTTTGCGCTGTCGATTTCGACGGACACCAAAGAGTTTATAATGGGCCGAGGGGTCGCTGAGCAGGCTCCGGAGGTCTTCAAGAAGTTCTTCCCCGGGAAGGGCGCGCTCGTTGTAGCCGATGTCCACACTTATCCCGTGCTGGGACAGAAGGTCGAGGCCCTGCTCCGTGAGGCGGGCATCACCGTGGATACCTTTATTATAAATGAAGAGGAGTTCCATGCCGAATGGAAGTACATAGAGATGGTGGACGCCCAGCTGGATGCGCACCCCGGCAGCGTGCTGGTATCGGTTGGGTCCGGCGTGATCAACGATCTCTGCAAACTCTGCTCGCATCACCACGGTCAGTCTTATCTGACCCTGCCCACGGCCGCTTCGGTGGATGGGTATTCGTCATTTGGAGCGTCCATTACCTTCGAGGGAGCCAAGCAGACCTTCGCCTGCCCCGCTCCGGTGGCAATAGTCGCCGATATCGACGTGATAGCGGCAGCGCCGGCAGAGATGACGTCGGCCGGCTATGCCGACCTTGCCGCCAAGGTGCCTGCCGGCGCCGAATGGATGATTTCTGATTTCGTGGGGACGGAGCCAATACACGACGATGCATGGCATGTGCTCCAGGATTATCTGGACGACTTCCTCGCGCATCCGGCGGAAGTGGCTGCCGGAGACCCTGAGGCCATTGCCGATATCTTCGAAGGCCTCACGCTGAGTGGCTTCGCCATGCAGGCGGCGCGTTCTTCGCGTCCGGCTTCCTGCTGCGACCACCTCTTCAGCCACATACTCGATATGACCCATCACCGCTACAGGGGTAAGCTCCAGAGCCACGGTTTCCAGGTGGCAATAGGGACGCTTACGATGTGCGCAGTGTTCGACCAACTGTTCAAGCTCGATCTGAGCACGCTTGACGTAGATAAGTGCGTCGAGGCCTGGCCTTCGCTCGAGCAGGAGCAGGCCAGGGCGCTGGAGCTGTTCAAGGATTTCCCGGCGCCGAAGCTCGGCTACGACGAGATTACCAAGAAATGGCAGGACAAGGACGAGGTGCGACGTCAGCTGCAGATGCTTAAGCGCGACTGGCCGGCCTTCAAGGAGAAGCTCCGGGGGCAGGTCTATTCTTATACCAAGATGCGTGACCTGCTCAAAGCTTCCGGCGCTCCCTACGAGCCCGAGCAGATAGGCGTTTCGCGCGCAAAGCTCAGTGGCATGTTCCCCCTCGTGCAGATGATGCGCTTCCGCTACAATGTGCTTGATCTTGCCAAGCGCGGAGGCTTCTATGACGATATCGTGGATCCTTTGTTCGCGCGTGGAGGCGTGTTTGAGGTATGAATACCAAGCATAGCTTTAAATACTGGCAGTGGAGGGTGATCATCTGCTCGATGATTGGCTACTCCGTATTCTATTTCGTCCGCAAGAACTTCGCTTTCGCGATGCCGGCGCTTGGCGTCGAATACGGCATCAAGGATACCAGCTTCGGTATTATCCTGACTCTCGCGGGCCTCGTCTATGGTGTCTCCAAGTTCCTCAATGGCATACTCGCAGACCGCACCAATGCCCGCTGGCACCTTGCCATAGGACTTGGCGCGTGCGTTATACTTAATTTCATCTTCGGATGGAGCGCTGACCTCAGCCATCTCATCACGGGGCAGGCAGAGGGCCCGGACTTTGTTAACGGCATGGTCACCATCATGGCGGTGCTGCTCATACTCAACAATGTCTTCCAGGGCGCGGGCTTCGGCCCCTGCAACCGTCTCATGGTGCACTGGGTGCCGCCCAAGGAGCTGGCTACCAAGTTCAGCATCTGGAACATGTCGCATTCCATCGGAGCGGCCATCGTGTCTGTGGTGTGCGGCGCTATCGTGGCAGGACTGGGCTGGAAGTGGTGCTTCTGGATCCCTGCGGCCATCGGTGCCGGCGGCGTGGCGTTCATAATCCTGACGCTCCGCGATACGCCTTCATCCGTCGGCCTCCCGGAGCTCCCGGATACCAAGACTGAGCTGGACGATGACGATACCCGTGAGGGCTATCGCAAGTTCGTGATGGACAAGGTGTTCAAGAACCCTGTGGTGTGGATAGTCTCGACGACGGCCCTCATGCTCTACATAGTGCGTTTCGCCGTGCTGGACTGGGGCCCGAAGTTCCTCCAGCAGGGAGAGCAGCAGCTATCGCCTCAGCTTGCGGGCTGGACTATCGGCATCTTCGAGATTGCAGGCTGCCTCGGCATGCTTTCGGCCGGCTGGATCACAGACCATATATTCAAGAGCAAGGGTCAGAGGATGTGCGTTATTGAGATGATACTCACGGGTATCTGCCTCCTGGCGATTCATTTCCTGCCGGATGGCACTTCGCCTGTGGTGATGCTGGTACTGCTGGCGCTCGCGGGATTCTTCCTCTACGGTCCTCAGGCCCTGTTTGCCGTGATTACGGGCAACAACGCCACCAAGAAGGCAGCGTCCGCCGCCGCCGGCTTCCTCGGCCTCTTCAGCTACCTCAGCACCATCTTTACCGGTGTCGGCGTGGGCTGGCTCTCGGACCGCTTCGGTGACGGCTTCTGGAGTAACCTGTTCCTCATCATGGCCTGCATCGCCGTCGGCGGCGGCCTCCTCATCGCCACCCTCTGGAACATCAAGGACGACGGCTACGTCCACGAGAAATAATTAATAGCATGAAACGTATATTATTGTTTGTCATGGCCCTGGTGGCCGTAGCGGGGTGCAATTGCGGCCCCGAACTGTTGGATCCTGCCGCCTTCGAGGGCGAAGTGGACGGGAAGCAGGTTGCCCTCTATACCATTCAGAATGAGGCGGTGGCCGTGCAGGTGACCAATTTTGGCGCACGCGTGGTCTCGACCTTCACTCAGGACAGGGATGGTAAGTGGGACAACATCGTGGTCTGCCACGACAACCTCGCCGATTATGTGACGCCTCCGGGCGAGCGCTTCCTCGGAGCTACCGTGGGACCTGTCGCCAACCGCATAGGCTGCGCGCAGTTCACTCTGGACGGAGTGACCTACAATACTCCCGTCAATGACAACGGCAAGAATACGCTCCATGGCGGATTCGTCGGCATAGACAATATGGTGTGGGATGTCCGCGAGCTCAGCGACACTTCCATAACCCTCGGACTCCTGCATCCTGACGGACAGGAGGGCTATCCCGGCAATCTGGACATCGCTCTGACCTACTATGTCAGCGGCAGCGATTTCGGCGTGTCCATCGAGGCCGTGACCGACAAGGCCACGCCGGTGAACATCACGCATCATCCCTTCTTCCACCTCGGACCCGGCAGCGTTGAGGATTACCTGATGTGGATCAAGGCTTCGGCATATCTGCCCATAGACGAGCTCAGCATCCCCACCGGGGAGATTGCGCCCGTGGAGGGGACGCCTTTTGATTTCCGCAAGCCTCACGCAATTGGGCAGTTCATCGCTCAGGACAACGAGCAGCTGCGCTATGCCCGCGGATACGACCACAACTGGTGCCTGGACAAGGAGACAGAAGGCATGGAGAGCGTCTGCAGCGTGCTGGACAATGAGACCGGCCGCTTCGTCGAGGTCATCACCGACCAGGCCGGCCTGCAGTTCTATAGCGGCAATTTTTTCACCGGAGACGAGTACCGCGGATCGCTGGCCCTCGAGGCTCAGCGCTGGCCGGATGCCGTCAACCACGACAACTTCGGTCCCGTGGTGCTGCTGCCCGGCGAGAAATACGTTTCGAATACCATCTATCGCTTCGGCGCAAAGCCAGTCTGGGAGCCTGCCGGCGATCATATACGCACTGCTTGGGCTGACGAGGTATCGCCCTCCAACGCCCATCCCGAATACCCCCGTCCGCAGCTGGTCCGTAAGGACTGGAAGTGCCTTAACGGCCTCTGGGACTACGCAATCGTCCCGGCCGAGGCTCCCCAGCCCGCATACCGCGACGGCAGCATCCTGGTGCCTTACTGCGTAGAGTCTTCACTCTCGGGCGTAGGGCTCTCGGTAGGGGAGAAGGACGCCCTCTGGTACAGGACCTCGTTCGATGTGCCCAAGGGCTGGTCCGGACGCGTGCTGCTGCATTTCGATGCAGTGGATTGGAAGACGCAGGCATGGCTCAACGGCACCGAGCTGGGAGTCCATACCGGCGGCTATACGGCATTCTGCTTCGATATTACGGATGCCCTCGCAGAGGGCCCGCAGGAGCTGATTGTAAAGGTGCTGGACGGTACCGACAACGGTGAGCAACCCCGCGGCAAGCAGGTCAGCAACCCTCACAGCATCTGGTACACTCCGGTAACCGGCATCTGGCAGAGCGTATGGATTGAGCCTGTGCCCGCTTCTTATATAAAGGATTACAACGTCGTAGCCGACATCGACGCCGGGACAATCACCGTCATCCCCGAAGTCGAAGGCGAAGCCGAGGAGGTCCTGGTCTGCCTCAGGGAAGGCGGTGAAGGATGGTCCACCCTGGACGACAAGGCCGGCAAGATCATCGCTTCCATGAGCGTCAAGCCGGGTGAGTCGGCAGTGCTGGAGGTCCCCGAAGCTAAGCTCTGGTCCCCCGAGCATCCTTATCTCTATGCGCTTGAGATTAAGACACTTAGCGCCGGTAAGGCGCAGGACAAAGTCTCTGCGTACACCGCTCTCCGCAAGTCTTCGGAGGTAGCCGACGAGCAGGGCTTCCGCCGCCTCGGCCTCAATGGCAAGCCTTATTTCCAGTTCGGCCCCCTCGATCAGGGCTGGTGGCCCGACGGTCTCTATACCGCACCTACGGATGAGGCTATGGCCTACGACATCGTGAAGACCAAGGACTGGGGCTGGAACATGATACGCAAGCACATCAAGGTGGAGCCCGCCCGCTGGTACTGGTACTGCGACCGCATGGGAGTAGCCGTCTGGCAGGATATGCCTTCGCTGGCCGGCAATGTGGAGTCCTTCAAGGGTGACCCCAACCCCCAGTGGGGACAGTGGGGCTACGATACCGGCTGGGACTATCCCCTTACCGAGACCGCCAAGGCCACTTATTACAAGGAGTGGGGAGAGATAATGGCTCAGCTCAAAAAGTACCCTTCGATACTCGTCTGGGTGCCCTTCAACGAGGGCTGGAGCCAGTTCGATACCGAGAAGGCTGTGGAGTTTACCTACGCGCAGGACGATACTCGTCTCGTGAACTCCGCTTCGGGCGGCAATTCCCGCCTCTGCGGAGATATCCTTGATGGTCACAACTACCCCAGGCCCATTATGAAGTTCCGTTCCGAGGGCCGTCAGATCGATGTCCTCGGCGAATACGGCGGCTTAGGCTGCGCCATCGACGGACACCTCTGGCAGCCCGACCGCAACTGGGGTTACAAGCTATATGCCGACGGGGAGGAAGTGCTCTCCAAATACGAGAAATACGCCGACATGTTCATCCCCACGATACTCGACGGCGTGTCAGCCGGAGTATATACTCAGACCACTGATGTTGAGATTGAGGTCAACGGCATCATGACCTATGACCGCAAGGTCGTCAAGGTCGACGAGCAGCGCCTCAGGGAAATCAATCAGAAGGTTATATCTACTCTAAATAAATAGCCCCTTGGCAATCTGCCAGGGGCTACTGTCTGAATCTACCATCTCTGACCGCCACCGGGGCCACCGCCTCCGGGACCTCCGTTGCCGCCACCGCTGTAGGTTGTGAGGGTGACTGACGAGCCTCCGGAGATGCCGTCCGTTGCCCATATCCCGCCGCACAGGGCTTCTCCGCTGACACTCACGCCCTTGTGTCCGCTGGAGAGCGAAGGGGCTGTGACAATCAGGCTTGAGATGCCGGCAGGGGCTTTGAACGCTGCGATGAAGCCGCTTCCGTCATAGAGGGCATTCCATGCGCCGGCCGTCGCGCTCATGCTGTATACGTTCTGGGAGGCTGAGTAACCGCTTTCAAGTCCGCCATAAGCCACTACGGTTGCGCCGCTCTTGATATAGAGTTTCTTGCCTTCCTCGGTATTGGCGTCTATGGCGACCTCGGGTGCACCCTTGGTGCAGATGGCCATCACGTAACCGCCGCTGAGGTAAGTGTTGCCGTTGGAGTCCATGGCATCGTTGCCGGATGAGAAAGCATATACGAATCCGTCCTTTACCGTAAGGTCTCCCTGGCAGTTGATGGCGTCGTCGCTGCTCGAAGTGACATAGGTCTGCCCGCCGTTGATCGTGAGGTTGCCCTTGACCTCCAGCCCTTCACCCTTGGCACTGCTCACGGTGACGGAGCCGCCGTAAATCAGCAGGTTGCCGGCGCTGCCCGTTACCTGTGCGTGATCGCCTGTGCCGTCCTTGGTTACCCAGCCTATCTTGACGCCCTTTGCAGATACATC
The DNA here is from genome assembly GCA_947305815.1 of uncultured Bacteroidales bacterium. Lineage (GTDB taxonomy): Bacteria > Bacteroidota > Bacteroidia > Bacteroidales > UBA932 > Cryptobacteroides. Next base: position 7,373 of record CAMZEI010000037.1, read on the forward strand.
GTTGACTTCGCGGCCGCTGACGCTGATATCAAGCGTGCCGCCCGTAATGTAGCTGTCTGCGACGGCGTGGGTCGTAGCATTGTAATCATAGCTGCCGGCGCGTATGCCCTTGCCGCCGTCGCCGGTGTTGCGAAGCGTGAGGGAGCCGCCGGTCATCGCGAAGAAGCTGTCAGCCTTGACGCAGGATGTGCCGGTATATTCGGCATCCTCCTCGTCGTAAGCCACGCCGCCCGTGGAAGTCACGCTGTGGCTGCCGCCCTCCACCAGGACATATTCGTCAGTGGAGATGCCTTTGGCCATCGCGGCGGCTATTGAGACATTAAGAGAGCCGCCGGAGAGGCGCACGCCGTCCTTGCCCTTGATGCCGTTGCCGGCGCTGCTGCCGGAGTTAACAGTGATTGTGGGGCCGTCCAGTAAGCGGATGTAGTCGTCGGTGGAGATGCCTGCCTTGCCCTGCGCGTTCAGAGCGCTTACCGTCAGTGAGCCGCTGCCGCTGAATATGAGCTGGCTTTCGCTGAAGAAGACCGCTTTGAGGTCCTCTTCGTTCTCCTTGGTATAAGCTGCAGAAGCGCCGTCTGTGTTGTTGACAGTGACCTTGTTGCCGTCTACGGATACGTAGCCGTAGCTGTCGCCTTCGACGGCAGCGTCACCGGTCTGGGAATAAGTAATGTAAACCGTGCCTTCGAAAGAGGTTCGCGCGATGTCATCGTCCGGATCTTCTTCGATGTCTGTCACCGGGGTCACCTCGCTCTCACCGGTATCTGCAGTGGTGTCCTGCTGTGTGTCAGGACTGTAATCGGGGTTGTCCTTCTCGCATCCCGCGGCCGCAATCGCCGCCGCAAGGACCAGCAATGCTAACTTTCTCATAATACCTAAGTTTTAATACACGCCCCGCCCTTAAGTCAACAACCGTGCCATTTGAGATGAGCCGGCGCTGAATCTGTATCGAAGATGCTCTTTGCGAAGAAAAAGAGTTAACTTTACGCTGACCGAAATCTAAATCCGTGAAACATGGTTTCAGTCATTGTCCCGGTTTACAATAATGCCCGGTGATATCGTCCAGATTGGGAAAGACTTCCGCGCCAAATGGGATATGCTGTATGCGAGGGTTTCCTGCGGGACAATCAGGCGCCGCTTGGCATTTATTCTCTATCAGACTCTCAAGGTACTTATCTACGGATAAGGGAAGCAAGATTCTTGCGAAGGTTCTTTACCCAGAACCAGCAATATGCGAGAAAACTACCCTGACTGTATCGGGGACGGAAAACTTCCTTCCATCCCGATGCATCAATAAAACTCATCCATTCATCAGCATAAGGTGCCTTTTGGTCTTTGAACCAGGGGCGCGGCCAGCAGGCGTAATGAACGATAACCGGATTCTCTCTCGCCTCCAGGGCCTCATCGAAGTAATCGTAGGGGACGTTATCTATAATGCTCTGCAGATCTGTATGCTTGGCGATAAAGTTGTACTTCTGATGCAGATGCCCGGCTTTCGAGGCACATACCGCATTCAGAAGGTCCTGATCCATGAAAGGGCAGGAGTCAATGTTCTCAGACAGGAACTTCAGGCACTTCTGCCTCACAGCATTCTTCCTCCAATAGGTCAGGTTGATGAGCATGACTCCGGAGTTGAAGTAAACGTGAGACATAGGGCTTCTGTGTATTCGATGGTAATCCAGCATCCGGAACTCATCCGGAGCAGCGTACAGTGCGATATCTTTATCAATGACGATGTCTTCCAATCCTGCGATATCGCCTCTTACCAGCGTGTCCGTGTCCAGATACAGGACGGAATCGACGGACTCCGGAATGATGTCTGCTGCAAACAGACGATAGAGTACAGATATGTGAAGCAGCGGTTTTGAAACCTTTTGATATATGGCCCGGACTTCGTTCAACTGCTCCTCTTCCAGCTTGACAAACTCAGCGGATGCCTGAGGGTAATCAGCTAATATTTGGAAAAAGCGTGCCTTATTCTCCTGCGATACATCATTACTCAATAAGAAGAAATGAAGCGGTATGCTGGAGTGCTTAAGAAGTGAATAGAAAGTCACTCCGGCATAAGTAGCATAAGAATCGGTAAAGGATATAAATACGTTCATAGCCGCCATGATCACTTCAAGTAAGTGCTTTTAAAGTACTCAATTGTCCGGAGCAGACCTTCATTAAGATCGACCTTCGGCTCCCATCCGCCCAGAATTTGTTTGGCCATGGAGATATCCGGCCGCCGTTGCCTCGGGTCATCCATAGGCAAGGGACGGAACACAATTTTTGATTTGGAGTTTGTGAGCCTGATTACAGTCTGGGCCAGCTCCAGCATTGAGAACTCACCAGGATTACCCAAGTTCACGGGTCCGGTGAAATCGTCAGCAGTGCCCATCACTCGAATCATTGCCTCGATAAGGTCGTCAATATATTGGAAACTTCGGGTCTGTTCGCCTGTCCCGTAGATTGTGATATCTTCTCCCCGGAGGGCCTGCATTATAAAATTACTGACAACCCGCCCGTCATCAGGGTCCATCCTGGGGCCGTAAGTGTTGAATATTCGGATAATCTTAATTCTGACGCCCTCTTGACGGTGATAATCCATGAAAAGAGTCTCTGCGCAGCGCTTGCCTTCATCATAACAGCTCCGTATCCCGATGGGGTTGACATTACCCCAATAGGATTCTGATTGAGGATGCACGTTAGGGTCACCATATACCTCACTTGTCGAGGCCTGCAGTATTCTGGCCTTGCAGTATCTAGCAAGCCCCAGCATGTTAATCGCCCCCATGACGGAGGTTTTTATCGTCTTAATCGCATCGTGCTGATACGCAGGAGGGGATGCAGGACAGGCAAGATTGTATATCTCATCGACTTCAGCCATATAAGGATTGATAACGTCGTGCCTTATAAGCTCGAAATGATCGTTCCCTATCAGATGGCGTATGTTATTCTTATTGCCGGTAAAAAAGTTATCCAGGCATAACACATCATGCCCTTCTCTCACCAGACGATCGCAAAGATTGGAGCCAATAAAACCCGCTCCTCCTGTAACAAGAATCCTTTTCTTATCCATCATCATTCCCGATAACGAGTCGCAAATTTACTTATTTCACGGGAATTCTTTAAAGCTTCCAGTTTTGCACTTGCTCTGTTATGCGTGTTCCCAGTGGTGCTGCATGTTGGGAAATCCCAGTTGGTGTCTTCTATACCGGCAGTGTAGGTGGTTGCGCTCCGGCTGAGCTAAGGGGTCCCCTTGCTGACCTTTAGCATATAACGGTGATGTTTTCGATTCGCAGGCGCAGGGTTCCGGAAGGGGTCTGCGCCTCTGCTATTTCTCCGACCTTTTTGCCCATAAGGGCAGCCCCGATAGGGGAATTTAGTGACAGCTTCCCGGCCTCAAGGTCCATCTCGTGCGGGCTGACAATCTGGAATGTCATACGGGTATTAGTCGCTATGTTAGTGAATTCTACACGGCTCAGAAGGCTGACCCTGTCTTTGGGCAGGGCGCCTGTGTCAATCACGCGCGAATTCTCCAGGATTCTCTGCAGGAAGCGGATACGGCTGATGGTCTTCGCCTGGTTGCGCCTTGCTTCACGGTATCCGGCATTGTCGCTCCTGTCACCCTGGGCGCTGGCCTCAGCGAGGTCATCCTTGATTTTGGGATAAACTACGCCTGTAAGATGCTTAAGCTCAGAGGCTATCTCGTCGTATCGTTGCCTTGACAGGTATTCCATGGCTCAAATTTACATATTTCGCGGGAATTCTTGATGATTCCGTTCCTGGGGACAGCCCTGGGATCGGCTTTCGTGTTAATTCTTACACTTAATTGAAAATATCGCTTGCGATATAAAAATAAAGTTGTATATTTGCATCGTGAACGATATAAATAACAACTAAATATTCAAACATCATGGACAAGAACAAATCAATCCAGGCCCTTCAGGCCTACGCCACCGGCCTCGCGGCCCAGTCTCTCCAGCACAAGGTAGAAAGCAAGATTTTCGCGGCTCAGGGTCTTTCCAAGCTCGGCGAAAAGTATGCAGAGCACGCTGCCGAAGAAATGGGATGGGTGGACAAATTCATCGACCGCATCCTTGACCTTGGAGGAACTCCGAAGGTGGAAGCAGCTCCCGAGATGGCTGTCTATACTGATCCCGTGGAATACATCAAGTCCGATGTTGCCATCTCCCACAGGGAAGTGCCTGTCCTCCAGCAGCTGACTCTCTCCCTGCAGGACGACTTCAAGACCTTTGACATCCTCAAGGCCTACGCACTCGACGAAGAGGAAGATATGTTCTGGAGCGAGACTCAGCTCGAGCTCATCGAGAAGATCGGTCTGCAGAACTGGCTCGTAAAGCAGCTGTAATGGACGAAAGGTTCAAACTTGAGAACCAACTCTGTTTCAGGCTATACACGGCTTCGAGACTGCTCACCCAGGCGTATCATCCGCTGCTGGGTGAGCACGGTCTTACTTATCCGCAGTATCTGGTGCTTCTGGTACTGTGGGAGAAGGACGCTCAGCCGGTAAATGACATCGCTAAGCGTCTGCTGCTGGAGACCAATACCGTCACGCCGCTTCTCAAGCGTATGGAGGCCGAAGGTTTACTTACCCGCAGCAAAGGCAAAGAGGATGCCCGGCAGATGATTGTTAGCCTGACCGGGAAGGGGCGCGACCTTCAGGCCAGGCTGACCGATGTCCCTGCGACCGTCGGCGGCGCCGTCCTCTGCGAGAGTGTCACTCCGGAAACAGTCCCAAGCCTCTTCGGCATGCTGGACGATATAATCCGGAAGCTAAAAGCTTAACAACCGGCATTATTAACTTATGCCATTAAAGTCAACTCGTATATGAAAAAGATTTATGATTATAAGGCTCTAAATAACAAGGGTCAGGAAATTGATTTCGCTCAGTTCGAAGGCAATGTGTTACTAATAGTCAATACCGCATCCAAGTGCGGTTTTACCCCGCAGTATGACGGTCTGGAGGCTCTGTATCAGAAGTATAAAGACCGCGGGCTGGCCATCATCGGCTTCCCCTGCGACCAGTTCGCCCATCAGGAGCCCGGCAGCGACGAGGAGATTGCCGAGTTCTGCCGTATCAACCACGGTGTGACCTTCCCTCTGATGCGCAAGATAGATGTAAATGGTCCCGATGAGGCCCCGGTTTATACCTATCTCAAATCAGTTGCTCCCACTGAGGAATACAAGGGACTCAAGGCCAAGGCTACCCGCACGATGCTGAAAGGCCTTAGCAAGAGTGCCGTGAAGGACAGCGACATCCTCTGGAACTTCACCAAATTCCTTGTTAGCCGCGACGGCTCTGTCGTCAAGCGTTTTGCGCCTGTAGCCGAGCCTGCCTCCTTTGAGAAGGACATCGAAGAGATGCTCATTAAATGACCCACCTGAAGGAAATATCTGTTGCGGGCGGCTGCTTCTGGGGGACGGAGCATTACTTCAAGCAGGTTGCCGGTGTTGTCGAAACGGAGGTCGGCTATGCCAACGGCCATGTGGAGAATCCCACTTACGAGCAGGTATGCACTGACCTTACGGGCTTTGCCGAGACAGTCCACGTCACCTATGACCCTGCCGTGGTGAGTCTCGGATTCCTGCTTCAGCTTTATTTCAAGGCAATCGATCCTGTAAGCGTCAACCAGCAGGGGCATGACAAGGGGAGTCAGTACCGTACCGGCATTTATTATACAGACCCCGGCGACCTGCCTGCGATTGAAGAGGTATATAGCGAGGAGCAGAAGAAATACAGTCAGCCACTGGCTGTAGAGAAACTGCCGCTTGATAACTTTTACTCAGCTGAGGAATACCACCAGGACTATCTCGATAAGAACCCTTCCGGCTATTGCCATCTCCCCAAGTCTCTCTTCGACTTCGCCAGAAGTGCCAAAGTGTAAGGATCCAATTCTCACGCTTGCATTTTTGCTTTGAGCCGTTGGCGGGCCTTGGTGACGGAGGCGGGGGAGATTCCCAGCAGGACGGCCTGCTCGGATACGGAGAACTGCAGGTGCGAGAGGATATAGG
>CAMZEI010000038.1 GCA_947305815.1 uncultured Bacteroidales bacterium
AATAGTTGTAGTTGCCAGTTAATGGCTTGAAGGCTGAGATTAACGGGCAAACCTTCCACGCCCGACGTGCTTGCCGTCCGATGCCGGTGCTGTCAAAACCAGAACATCCCCGTACATTTGTAGGACGCAAATATAGCGAAAAACGCTGCATCCTTGCAATTATATTTGGGATTTTGAGCGAAATATCCTACATTTGCCATCCCTCATTTGAGAGGGCGCATAGCTCAGCTGGTTTAGAGCACATCCCTTACAAGGATGGGGTCGGCGGTTCGAATCCGTCTGCGCCCACATAATTTTAGAGAACTTCCGGTGTGCAAATGAGGCCTATTTTGCACACCGGAACTGCTTTTTACCCCTCCGGTGAGCAAATCAGGGCCTTTTTGCTCACGGCACCGCCAGAAAGAACCAGAGAAAGAACCAAGGGAAGAATCAAGGTAGTTTCCAGGTAAAAACAGGGGGATAATAACCATAGAGAGTACCAAGCAAAGTAACCAGGGCAAATCCAGACAAATGCTTAAGACAGTTTACGACCCACTTAGACGCAAGGACGTCCCCGCTACCCCGGAGGAGCTGGTGAGGCAGTGGTTTATCGGCGAGTTGGAGACGAGCGCAGGGGTGCCGCGCCACATGATGATGTCGGAGACCGAGTTCAAGCTGGGCGAAAAGGCCTTCCGCGCTGACATACTTGTTTACGGCCGTGACGGCAGGCCCCTCGCGGTGGTGGAGTGCAAGCGTCCGGAGGTCCCGCTCGATGCCGAAGTCGTCCGCCAGGCCATGCGTTACGATGCCGTCCTCGATGTCCGCTGCATCATCCTCACCAACGGCACCTCCACTAAAATATATAATAGGATAGCTGCCTTACCGGAGACCAAAGAGACCAAGTACGTCCAGAAGACAACGAGAACTCCGGCCCGCGCAGCCCAAAAGGCCCCGGATACCCCGGATGGTACAGCCCAAATGACTTTCTGTCCAACTGACCACCTCCCCAGCTACGAAGAAATGCTATGCCTACGATAGTCCCCCAATACCTTGACCGCCCCATCTTCCACATCGTCAGCGATATAGCTGCCGAGAGGGGCGTACGCGCCTTTGCCATAGGCGGTTACGTGCGTGACTGCTTCCTCGGCCGTCCCTGTAACGACATCGACATAGTCGTTGAGGGCAGCGGCATAGACTTCGCCCGCGCAGTGGGGGAGCAGACGGGTAAGTACGTGTCCTACTACAAGAACTTCGGGACGGCGATGCTCCACTTCGAGGGCGACGAGATCGAGTTCGTGGGGGCCCGCAGGGAGTCTTACCGCCGCGAGTCCCGCAAGCCCATCGTGGAGGACGGCACCCTGGAGGATGACCAGCTGAGGCGCGACTTCACTATCAACGCCCTGGCCTTCTCCCTCCAGAAGGACAGCTACGGCGAGCTCGTGGACCCGTTCGGGGGCATCAGGGACCTCGCAGCAGGCATCATCCGCACTCCGCTGGATCCGGATACGACCTATTCAGATGACCCTCTGAGGATGCTGAGGGCCGTGCGTTTTGCGACCAAGCTCAGCACCCCGGAGCTCACCTTCACCATAGTCCCGGAATCCATGGAATCCATGCGACGCATGGCTGACCGCCTCGGGATACTCTCCAAGGAGCGCATCGCCGAGGAGCTCAACAAGATGCTGGTGACCGACCGTCCATCTATGGCTTTCCGCCTGATGGACGAGGCTGGCCTGCTGGAGCGCATACTTCCGCAGCTCAGCGCGCTCAAGGGCGTGGAGACCGTGGAGGGCAAGGGCCACAAGGACAACTTCGCCCACACCCTTGCGGTGCTGGACAATGTCGTGGAGCTCGAGCCGGAGGAACGCAAACCCAATCTGTGGCTGCGCTGGGCGGCCCTGCTGCACGACATAGGCAAGCCGGCAACCAAGCATTTCGACCCCGTGGCGGGCTGGTCCTTCCACGGCCACGAGATAGTAGGCAGCCGCATGGTGCCCCGGATTTTCAATGACCTCAAGCTCCCACTTGACGCCATGAAATACGTCAAGAAGCTGGTCTGGCTGCACCTGAGACCCATCGCGCTGGTGGACGACGGAGTCACCGACTCGGCCGTGCGCAGGCTTCTCTTCGACGCCGGTGACGACATCGACGACCTCATGACCCTGTGCAACGCGGACATCACCTCCAAGAACCCTGCTAAGGTCGCCCGCATAAAGAGCAACTTCACCCTCGTGAAGCAGAAGCTCATCGACGTCGAGGCCCGCGACTCCATACGCAACTTCAAGAACCCCATCAACGGCGAGTACGTCATGGCCCTCTACGGCATACCTCCCTGCGATACTATAGGCAAGCTCAAGGAGGCAGTCAAGGAAGCCATACTCGACGGCCGCATAGGCAACAACTTCGAGGAGGCCGACGCCTTCATGCGAATCAAAGCCCGAGAATTTGGACTCACTGAGAAATAAATACATAGGCTACGTGCGGGACATCCGCCGCTACTCACAGAGGACCGTGGATATCTACGATGCGGTCCTGGAGGAGTTCGAAGCCTACTGCGGCCCGGCCCCGGAGTCGCTCACAGTCACTCAGATACGCAATTACGAAGTGCATCTGCTGGACGAGCGGGGGCTGGACGCCAGGACCGTCGGGATGCACCTCAGCGTGCTGAGCGGCTGGTGCCGCTACCTGCTGGGGGAGGGCATGCTGGCTTCAAACCCGGCGCGGCTGGTGCCACGTCCCAAGCAGGACAAGAGGCTGCCGCAGTTCTACCGCGAGGAGGCCATGGAGCACTACTTCGACTCCACCAAAGGGGTCCTGGAGTTCGGCTCATATGATGCTGCACTGCGGCATGTCATCATCACTCTGCTGTCCGGTTGCGGACTTCGCCGGGCGGAGCTTATAGGCCTGAATGTCAACTCGTTCGATGCCTCGCGCAGAGTGCTCCATGTGCTCGGCAAGGGCGACAAGATGAGAGAAATTCCGCTGGTCGATGCGGTTTATCAGGAAATTTTGCTATATTTACAATTGGCAAGCTCTTTGAAAGATTATGACGCGTCACCGCAAGCCCCGCTCCTGCAGACAGCAAAGGGCCGCAGGCTCTATCCCGTCCTGGTGGACAGGGCCGTCAAGAAGGAGCTCGGAGGCGTTGAAGGCATAAGCGGACGCAAGTCCCCGCACGTCCTGAGGCATACCCTCGCTACCGGTCTCCTCTCCGAAGGAGCCGACCTTAACTCCATCAAGGAACTGCTCGGGCACTCGTCGCTGGCCGCCACGCAGGTGTACACGCATAACTCTATCGAGAGACTTAAGTCAGTTTACAACAACGCCCATCCACGGGCCAAAAACGAAGGTAACCATGGAGATCAATCTTAGAACCGTGAAGTTCAGCGCAAGCGAGAAGCTCGCCGCGTTTGTCGAGAAGAAAGTCGGACGTCTCGAGAAATTCTTCGAAGGCGGATTCCAGAAAGCCGAAGTCACACTGGAGGAAAACAAGGACGGCAAGAAAGCCAAGATCCAGATCCACGTACCCGGCGAAGAACTCATAATCGACCGCACGGCCGAGACCTTCGAGGCCGCCCTGACACAGTGCGTCGATGCCATGAAGGAGAAAATAACCCGCGTCAAGGAGAAGAACTTCCAGAAGTAAGTGGCAAAAGAGCGCATCGATACAGGCGCCCAGGCGCGCAAGGTTAGCGAAGACATCCGCAGGGGTGTCTTCGCACCCGTATATCTGCTCATGGGCGACGAGCCGTTCTACCCCGAAAAAGTCTGCCGCGAGATAATCGCAAACTGCGTCCCCGAGGAGTCCAAGGACTTCAACGAGACCATATGCTTCGGCGCCGATGTGACCACCGATCAGGTGATCACGGCAGCCCGCCGCTACCCTATGATGGCCGACCGCCAGCTGGTGGTGGTGAAGGAGGCGCAGATGCTCAAGGACATAGAGAACCTCACCCTCTACTGCGCCGAGCCGCTGGAAACCACCGTGCTCGTGCTGCTGCTGCGCGGGGCTTCGCTGGATAAGCGCAAGGGCCTGTACAAGTGCATACAGAAGTGCGGCGTCACAATTGAGGGCCAGGCGATGCGCGACTACGAGATGCCGGGCTGGATTGCCTCCTACTACGAGGAGCAGGGCCTGAGGATAGACCCGCAGGCGGCGTCGCTGCTCGCCGAGTACGCGGGCACCGACATGTCCACGATAGCCCTTGAGACAGACAAGCTGCTCAAGGCCCTCCCCGAGAAGACCCACAGGGTAACGGTCGAGGACATTGAGCGCAATGTCGGCATCTCACGCCAGTACAGCATATTCGAGCTCACCAAGGAGCTCTCCTACAAGAACCGGGGCAAGGCCCTCACCATAGCCCGCCACATAGGCAACTCCGCCAAGTTTGCGATGCCGATGGCCGTGAGCGCCCTCTATAACCACTTCTACCGCATACTCAAATACGACGCCCTGCTCTCGCGCGGCGGCTATCCCGTGCCTGAGGAAAAGGCCCGCGTGCTCGGCGTCAATCCATATTTCTTCCGCGAATACGACCAGGCCGCGCGTAACTATCCGCTTCGCAGCGCCATGGCTGCGGTCTCCCTGCTCAGCGAGTACGACTATCTGGGCAAGGGCGGGGACGGTGCCGCCACCGCTCCGGACGAGCTGCTCGTGGAACTCACTTCGAAATTACTCAATCTATGAAGATACAAATAAAGGACGTCTGCAAGAATTTCGGGCCCAAGGTCGCTCTCGACCATGTGAGCTTCGATATCCCTGAAGGCAAGATTTTCGGTATGCTGGGGCCCAACGGCGCCGGCAAGACCACCCTTATCCGGATAATCAACCGGATTACCATACCCGGCTCGGGCGAGGTACTGCTTGACGGTAAGCCCATAACCCAGAGGGATGTTGAGAAGATAGGCTACATGCCCGAGGAACGCGGCCTCTACCGCAAGATGAAGGTCGGCGAGCAGGCCATGTACCTCGCGCAGCTCAAGGGTATGAGCGCCGCCGATGCCAAGGCTGCGCTCAAGGAATGGTTCACCCGTTTCGAGATCCAGGGCTGGTGGGACAAGAAGGTTGAGGAGCTGTCCAAGGGCATGGCCCAGAAACTCCAGTTCATAACCACAGTGGTGCACAAGCCTTCGCTGATGATACTCGACGAGCCTTTCTCAGGATTTGACCCGGTCAACGCCGACATCATCCGCAAGGAAATCCTCCGCCTTAAGGAGGAGGGCGCGACCATCATCCTGTCCACCCACAACATGGAGTCCGTCGAGGAGCTATGCGACAACATTGCGCTGATTAACCACGGCAAGCTCGTGATTACCGGCGGCGTGGACGAAATTCGCCGCAAGTACGGCAACAACAACGTCGAGCTCGTCTGGACCGATGCCGACGGGCGCCACACCGAGGTGCTGCCCCGCGAGGAGGACGGTTCTTCCACCCTTGAGAAGTATATCAGCAAGGGTGTCGCCATCAACTCCTACCGCGAGCTGATGCCGCGCATGAACGACATTTTCATCAGTCTTGTTAAAGGAGAGGAGGAATAAGCCATGAATCTGCGCACAATAGGAATTATTATCAGCCGCGAGTACCAGAACAAGGTACGCAAGAAGAGTTTCCTGGTGACCACCTTCCTGGTGCCGGTGCTCATGGCGGCACTCTGCATCGTCCCCATGGTCCTCATGATGACCAGCAAGGAGAAGACCAAGGTCATAGCCGTGATAGACAATTCCGGCATAGTGAGGCCCTATCTGGAGGACACCCAGACCATCGACTACGTGGACTGCGATCTGCCTCTCGATGAAGCGAAGGCGAAGATGGGCGAGCTGGGCTACAACGCCGTGCTCAACATCTCTGAGCTGGACAAGGAGGCCAAGACCGTAACCGCCGAGGTCACTTCGGTGAATCCTCTCGGCCTCGACATGGTATCCAGCATCAACCGCCGCATCAACGACGCAGTCGAGGACTACCGCGTGGCATCATACAACATAGCTGGCCTTGAGCAGATACTCAAGGATGTCAAGGCCAATGTCTCCCTTAAGACCTACACCATGGACGAAGAGGGCAAGGAGACAATCTCCGAGACCGGAGTGTTCGCCGCCGCTTCGATGGTGCTGGGCCTGCTGGTGTTCCTCTTTATCACGCTGTTCGGCTCCATGGTGATGTCGGCCGTGATTGAGGAGAAATCCAGCCGCGTGGTTGAGGTCCTCGTGAGCTCCGTCAAGGCTACCGAGCTGATGTTCGGCAAGATAGTGGGCATAGCGCTCGTTGCTCTCACGCAGTTCGTACTGTGGATACTGCTCACCGGCGCTCTGGTGGGAGGTGCCGCTGCAATTATGGGTCCGGAAATGCTCTCGTCGGTAAGCGACGTCACCGCAATGACCGAGATGGCCGGTGTCGATGCCGAAGAGATTACCGCAGCTATGGGCGAGTCGAGTGAGATCGGCGTCATCCTCGGTACTCTGCGCAACATGAACCTGCCCCGTCTGCTGGGCGTGTTCCTGCTGTTCTTCGTATTCGGCTATGTGCTGTACGCATCGATGTTTGCGGCAATAGGCTCCGCCGTCGAGAACGAGGGCGAGACCAACCAGCTGCAGCTGCCGCTCACCATCCCTCTGATGATTGCGTATTTCATTGCGATATACACTTTCAATGCACCTGACAGCCCCATTGCCTTTTGGGGTTCGATGATACCGTTCACTTCGCCAATCGTGATGCTGGCGCGTCTGCCTTTCGGTGTGCCCGGCTGGGAGCTCGTGCTCTCGCTGGTGCTGCTGGCAGTGACCTGCGTCGCCATGGCATGGCTGTCCGCCAAGATTTACAGGGTGGGCATCCTGATGTTCGGCAAGAAGGCAAGCTGGAAAGATCTATGGAAATGGTTAAAGCAAGACTAATAGCGGTCCTGACCGCACTGGCGCTGTGCCCTGCGGCGCTGGCCCAGCACACTTTCAGCTGGGAGACCTTCCCCATGGACGGACACAGGGCCGGAGTGTCCATACCGGGTACTGACAATATCGCCGAGGCCCTTGGGGTTATTGAGGACGGAGTCTATACCGCCCCCAACGGCGTTCGTTACAAGGGAGGAGCGACTGCTGCTGTGGCTCAGCTCCTCATCGATGCCCAGCCTGCTATGGCTGCGGTCAAGACCGTGGTGGGTGTCTGCCCCGGCGGCATGAGCCGTAAGAATCCTGCTCTCGGCAACATGATTGTGGACCGCCTCATGGTAGTCGGCGAACGCGAGACCGGCATCAAGGTGGACCTTGGGCTTATCAACCGCGGTGGACTCCGTTGTGACCTGCCCGACGGTACCGTAATCCTGGACGACATACTGTCGATGCTTCCTTTCAAGAACTGCGTCAATGTCGTGACCCTCAAGGGCTCCGACCTGCTGAAGCTGTTCGAGGATATGGCCCGGAACAAGATGCAGATTATCGGCGGCGCCGAGGCTGTGGTGCGCGGACACGAGCTGGTCTCCCTCAAGATTAAGGGCCAGAAGGTCCAGCGTGGCAAGCTCTACAACCTCGCTACAATAGACTTCCTGCTCGACGGCGGAGACGGTATCTACGCAGCGCGCAATGCCGTATCGCTGGCTTCTACCCCCATTCTGATCAAGGAAGTGCTCCTGGAGTATGTCGCCGACCTGACGGCTCAGGGCCTGCCCATCACCTACGATGATACGCCGAGGATAACCTATCTGGAGGAGGATAAGAAATGAGAAAGCTTATAGTTTTGGCGACCCTGCTGCTTGCAGCCGTCGCATGCATGCCCAAGCATCAGCTGGTGATAGTGCATTTCAACGATACCCACAGCCATTTCGACCCCCAGAGGGACGGGACAGGCGGAGTGATTGAGAGGGCGGCGTTCGTGGACAGCGTACGCGCCGAGGAAGGCCCGGGGAATGTGCTCCTGCTCCATGCGGGTGATTTCGGTCAGGGCTCTTCGTATTTCACTGAGCTCCACGGCGACCTCGAGATCGATATGATCAACGCCATGGGCTATGATTGCATCACTCTTGGTAACCACGAGTTCGACAACGGTATTGAGGAACTCGGCCGCAGGCTCTCCAGCGTGCAATGCCCCGTTGTAGTGTGTAACTATGATTTCTCGCCCTTCGAGGCCGGCAAATACATAACTCCCTACACGATTGTCCGCAAGGCCGGCCGCAAGATCGGCATCATCGGCGTGCTCTGCAACATCAAGTCAGTGGTGTCCAGGGAGATTTCCGACCGTATCCCGGCGCTGGACATGGTCGAGGAGGTCACCCGTTGGACCGAGTACCTGCGCAACGAGGAGAAATGTGACATCGTGATGCTGCTGACCCATATAGGATTCAGGGGAGAGAAGGAGAATCTCAACGACACCGAGCTCCTTCCCCTTATCAGCGGAGTTGACCTCATAGTCGGCGGCCATTCGCACACCCATCTTACGGAGATGTACGTCGGCCAGGATGCAGACGGTAAGGACGTCCCCATAGTCCAGAACTGGTGCTGGGGACAGGAAGCCGGATTACTCAGGGTAGATTAAAGGATATTCATCGACTGCTCGCGAATCTTCTCGAGCTCGTCTTTTGCGCGGACCACGCACTTCTGTATGGAGGCGTGGTTCGCTTTGCTTCCGGTGGTGTTGATCTCGCGGCCCATCTCCTGGATTATGAAGCCTATCTTGCGCCCTGGGGCGTCTTCGGCGTCCAGAGTCTCCAGGAAATACTGGCAGTGCTGGCGCAGGCGGACCTTTTCCTCGTTGGTGTCCAGCTTCTCCAGATAGAATATCATCTCCTGCTCGAAGCGCTCGGGGTCCAGCTTGACGCTCAGTTCCTCGGCGGCCTTGAGTATGCGCTCGCGCACGGCGGAGACTCTCTCGGGCTCGTAGCCCTCTATCTCGTCGAAAATGTCCAGGATGTTCTGTATGCGGCCGGTGATGTCGCGGCGCAGGGCCTGGCCTTCGGTGATTCGGTAGGCGTCAAGAGCCGCGATGGCTTCGTCGATTGCCTTCTCCACCAGAGGCCAGTTGTCCTCGGTGATGATCTCGGGACGGGAATTCGATGCGACATCCGGCATGCGCAGTACGGAACCCAGAAGGGTTGCCGCGGCGGGACCGTCGAGAGGCACTCCGGCCTCGGATGCAAGCTCCTTGAGCTCAGAGAGATACTGCTGCGCAAGGGCCTTGTCGATGCGGCTGCCGCGAGCTTCCTCGGAGGGCTGCCAGGTGAGGTACATGTCTATGCTTCCGCGCCCCAGGGCAGCTGCGAGCCGACCCCTTACGGCGACATCCCTGTCCTTGGGTAGCAGGGGACTTTTGACGCTGATGTCGGCCCCCTTGCCGTTGACCGAACGTATCTCCACCGTGAGGGTTCCGCCCTCGAGCTGTGCTACGCCTTTGCCGTAGCCTGTCATCGATTTTACCATAGCACGCGAAATTAGCAAAAAAATAGTAAATTAGCAGGAATTTTAGCATTCAACACACACTATGGAAGCGGAAAACAGGAAGCTTAATTTCCTCGAAGAGATTATCGAGGACGACCTCAGGACGGGCAAAGTGGATTCGATACTTACGCGTTTCCCTCCGGAGCCCAACGGATACCTGCATCTCGGACACGCCAAGAGCCTCTGTATCAATTTCGGGCTCGCCGAGAAGTACGGCGGCAAGACCAACCTGCGCTACGACGACACCAACCCCACCAAGGAGGACACCGAGTATGTCGATGCCATCAAGGAGGACATCAAGTGGCTTGGCTTCAAGTGGGAGAAGGAGCTCTACGCCTCCGACTACTTCGACCAGCTCTATGAGTGGGCGGAACAGCTTATCGAGCGCGGCCTTGCTTATGTCGATGACGAGACGCAGGAGCAGATTTCCGAGCACCGCGGCACCGTGGACAAGCCCGGCACTCCCAGCGCCGGCCGCGACCGCAGCCCCGAGGAGAACCTGCGCATCTTCCGCGAGATGCGTGACGGCAAGTACGCCGACGGCGAAAAGGTCCTGCGCGCCAAGATCGACCTCGCCCATCCCAACATGCTCTTCCGCGACCCCATACTGTACCGCATCAAGCATGCTTCGCACCACCGTACGGGCGACAAGTGGTGCATCTACCCGATGTACGACTTCACCCACGGTCAGTCCGACTCCATAGAGCACATCACTCACTCCATCTGCACCCTGGAGTTCGACGTCCACAGGCCTCTGTATGACTGGTTCATCGAGACTCTGGGCATCTACCCCAGCCATCAGTACGAGTTCGCAAGGCTCAACCTCACCTATACCCTGATGAGCAAGCGCAAGCTCCTCGAGCTCGTGCAGAAGGGTCTGGTGGCAGGCTGGGACGATCCCCGCATGCCGACCCTGTGCGGCGTGAGGCGCCGCGGCTACACGCCCGAGGCTCTCAAGATGTTCTGCGACAAGATTGGCGTAACCAAGCGCGACCAGCTCATGGACATCCAGCTCCTGGAATGGTGCGTGCGTCAGGATCTGAATGCCCGCTCCAACCGCTACATGGTGGTGAGCGACGATCCCATCAAGGTCACCCTGCTCGGTTGGCCCGAGGGCAAGGTCGAATGGTTCGACTGCCCCCTCAATCCCGCCGAGCCCGAGGGTGCGACCCGCCGCGTGCCGTTCACGGGCGAACTGCTGATTGACCGCGCCGACTTCATGGAGGATGCTCCTGCGAAGTTCTTCCGTCTCAAACCCGGCGGAGAGGTCAGGCTTAAATACACTTATATTATCAAGTGTGAGGAAGTCATCAAGGACGCCTCCGGCAAGGTTGTGGAGCTGCGCTGCAGCTATGACCCTTCGACCCGCCCCGGAGGAGGGGAGTGGCGAAGCGTCAAGGGCACCATCCACTGGGTCAGCACCGCATATGGCCGCGAGATCGAGCTGCGCAACTACGACCGCCTCTTCACCCTCGCTGACATGAGTCAGGTGCCTGAGGACAAGGATTACAAGGATTTCCTGAACCCCGATTCGCTCGTGGTCTCCAAAGGCTGGGCCGAACCCGCCCTGCTCGAGGACAAGAGCGGTATCGCAGTGCAGTTCGAGAGGGTTGGCTACTACATCGCCGATCCCGACTCCACTCCCGAGCACCCGATCTACAACAAGACGGTCGCCCTCAAGGACTCCTACAAGCCGGAATAAACTACAAGTGTACTAGTAACCCAATATACCATGCCATCAGAAATAGTATTGGATAAGGAAGGTCTGCGGCAGTCTCTCGGGATCAAAGGCCCCCTGGGCCGCATGCTGGCCGGCCTCGCCTACAAGGTGCTGGAGCTTGAGAAGGTCAACGCCGCACACGCAAGGCACTGCGAGCTCAAGGGCTCCGAGTTCTCCAAAGCGATACTCGAGGACATAGGGATACCCTACGAATTCGATGAGAAGCAGCTTGACTACATACCTGCGGAAGGCGGGTTCATCACAGTCTCGAATCATCACTTCGGAGGAGCTGACGGACTGCTGCTCAGCGCGATAGTGGGAGCACGCAGGCCGGACTTCAAGATACTCACGACCTTCATGCTGGCGCTTATCCCGAGCCTGCGCGACAGCTTCATCCCGGTGGACAACTTCTCCTCCGGAGGAGCCAGGAGCGTCTCCGGCATCCGCACTGCCTTCGCGCACATTGCGGATGGCAATCCGCTGGGACTTTTCCCGGCAGGTGAGGTCGCCACATGGCAGAAGGCCGGCAAGCGCACCGCTCCCGGCAAGGGACGCATCATCGAGGACAAGCCCTGGGCAGAGAACATGATCAAGCTCATACGCAAGTCCGGCTTCCCGGTATTGCCCATCTATTTCGACGGCACCAATTCCTTGAACTTCCACCGTCTCGGGCGCATACATCCGAGACTCAGGACCCTTCGCCTCGTACACGAGCTCTTCCGCAAGAGGACTGAGCCGATAAGGGTGCGCATAGGCAAGCCCATCACCCCAGAGGAGATGGCCGGCATGGATATAGAGACTCTCGGCAATTACCTGCGCAACCGCTGCTATTCTCTCGAAGGTCAGTGCCGCTACGGCGAGGAGCCGATTGCCCGCGAGTACCACAGCGAGATAGTCCCTCAGGCAGACCCTGCAGGCTTTCAGGCTGAGATAGCATCGCTGGGTGAGCAGAAACTCTTCGAGTGCGGCTCGTATTCGGCATATCTGGTATCCGAGTCCGACGCTCCCGCGCTGATGAAGGAGATCTACCGCCTTCGCGAGCTAGTCTTCCGCGGCGTAGGCGAAGGCTCCGGCAATCCGCTCGACACGGATCAGTACGACCCTAACTACAAGCATCTTATCCTCTGGAACAACAAGGACGCAGCCGTCGCCGGTGCATACCGCCTCGGAGCAGGGGAGACCCTCTATACCAGGGAGTTCTTCCGTTTCCCGAAGGGCACTCCGGGTGGACTGGAGCTCGGACGCTCCTTCCTCGCGCCTGATTATCAGAAGGATATCTTCTCGCTCAAGAACCTGCTGGCCGCGCTGTTCGTAGCGACGCTCCGCTTCCCGGATGTGAGTTACTACTACGGCCCCGTGAGCATCAGTAACACTGTACCCGACTTCTACAAGAGCCTCATCTTCCACTATATCAACAGCCATGCGCATCTGCCGGAAGGAGAGGATTTCGCGGCTCCGTTCGTGCCGTTCGAGCCCGATTACATAAGGGTCAATCCCGACGGTCTCATGGCTACGGCGGACCTCGATTCGTTCGACAGGCTGCTTGTGGACATCTCTGACGGCGCTTTCCGCCTCCCGACGCTGGTAAGGCGCTATATGGAAGTCGGCGGCAAGGTGGCGTCATTCAGCGTCGACAAGGATTTCAATACCCTCGATGCGATGATACTGGTGCGTCTCTCCGAGATGCCTCAACTCAGCCTGCGCATGCTGCTTCGCTCCCTGCCTAATGAGCTGCAGAAGGAAGTGTTCGTGCGCTTCTACGGCACTGAGGACGGTTTCTGGGGTAACTAATCTTTAATTATGACAGACAAAGGATACAGGGTCGAAAGTGACCTCCTCGGGGAGCTGCAAGTCCCCGCAGACGCCTATTATGGGGTACAGACCCAGAGGGCTCTCAACAACTATAAGATTTCCAACACCCGGATGTGCGACTATCCGGAGTATGTGATTTCGATAGCATATGTCAAGATGGCTGCGGCTGAAGCCAACGCCCGTCTGGGTGTGCTGGACCGTGGGATTGCGGATGCAATCGTCGCTGCCTGCCGCGAGATAGTGGACGGGAAGCTGCACGACCAGTTCCCCGTGGACATGATGCAGGGTGGCGCCGGCACCTCGGTCAACATGAACGCCAACGAGGTCATCGCCAACCGCGCCCTCGAGCTCATGGGTCACA
>CAMZEI010000039.1 GCA_947305815.1 uncultured Bacteroidales bacterium
GCTCCGCTCCGCGGGTATAAGGCACAACGCAGTAGGAGCAGACGTTGTTGCAGCCACGCATTATGGATATGAAGGCGCTGACCCCGTTGGTATCCAGCCTCACCGGCACTATATCGTCGTATGTCTCTGTGCGAGAGAGCTCTACATCCATCCCCGGGTGACCTCCGGCGACGGCCGCCAGCAACTCCGGCAGGCGCCTGTAAGAGTCGGGCCCTGCCACGATGTCCACCTTGCCGGAGTCCAGCAGGGCGTCCTTGAGCCTCTCCGCCATGCAGCCGAGTATGCCCACTATTGCTCCGCGTCCGCGGCGGTGGTGCCCGAACTGCTCGATTCTCCCCCAGATGCGCTGCTCGGCGTTGTCGCGCACGGAGCAGGTGTTGACCATGATGACATCGGCTTCGGCCATGTCTTCGGTGCGCTCATATCCGTGCCCCCCGAGTATGGAGAATACCACCTCGGTGTCGGCCACGTTCATCTGGCAGCCGTAAGTCTCTATGTAGAGTTTCTTCATTTCTAGACTTTTAGGAAAACTTTGCTCCGGTACATCAGCCACAGGATTCCGAAGAGTATGGACACATTGGAAAGCGTGATGATGACAGGGTAGCAGGCGAGGTGGCTCAGTCCGTGCAGGAGGGATTCCGACACGGAGTTGAACTTTATGACCTCAAATATGCAGTAGGCCGTGATGGCGTTCATGCCGTAGATCTTGAGCCAGTCGGCCCCACGATGCCATCCGCGCACATCCACAAGATAGTAAGTAAGCGCTGTGAGCATGAAGCAGATACCGCCGGAGAAGAGGGTCATGCTGCTGCTCCAGATTTTCTTGATGATGGGGAAGGCGGGAGAGACTGCGAGCCCGGCAACTACGAGTCCTGCGCCGATAAGGGCAATATGCAGGGCGCGCCTGGCCATGGGGTGTTTTTCGCTTCGCAGCATCTGTCCCGCGAAGCAGCCCATCATGGTGGTTACGGCGAAATTGAGGCTCGAGAGTATCCAGGTGTACTGGTAGCGCTTGCGGAAGCGCCAGGCGCCGTCCTCAAGCCACTGTACCCCGTCCCGGTGCGAGCCCAGGACATCCTTGTCAATCAGCATCGCGATGTTGTCCTGCGGGTCGAGGTTCATCCCTGTGACGGCAAAGGCGATCCAATACGCTGCAAACAGGCCTGTCACCGCTGTGAGCTGCCAGCACGGCTTGAGATGCACGAAGAGCAGGGCGGCTACAAAGTATCCCACGGCTATTGCCTGCAGGGTATTGTTGTAGGGGTGGAATATCTTCCAGTCGAAGTCCAGCAGGTTGCCCTGCACTAGCCACCCCAGGAGGAACAGCATGGCGAAGCGTTTGAGGAGCTTGAGGTAGAATTTGCCGTCCGGCCGCAGGCCCTCCTTGTACTTTGCCATCGAGAAGGGGATGGTGATGCCGGACATGAACAGGAACAGAGGCATGATGATATCCCACAGCACGAATCCATTCCAGGCCGTATGCTGGAACTGTCCCGCAAGCCACGCGGTCCCGTCGGGGAAAGTCTTGCAGAAGCTGCGGATAATCGGACCTGCGAAAAGGAGCAGGAACATGTCCGCCCCGCGCAGGATATCCAGTGATGCAAGCCTCTTCTTCATATAGGCAAAGATACTTATTATTCTTATCTTTGTTTCCATGAAAATTCATGTTTTCCCTTTCTTTTTTATCCTTGCGGCCCTGACATGCGCCGGATGCGGCAGCTGCGGGGATTACAGCTACAATGTCGTAATTCTTGGAGATACGCACTATGATGCGGCCGACCCTGAAGTCTATCATGCCGGTTATATCTCTCCGAATCCCGCACGGGAAGCATCCCGCGCCGCAGAATTCGCCCGCAACGGCCGGATGTGGCAGGACAGGTGCCTGCGGCTTTTGGACCGCGCGGCCGGCCTCGTGGATAAGGATACGCGCTATGTGCTGCAGGTGGGAGACATAATCCAGGGGGATACGGCTGATTCCCTTACGCATGTGCGTTTCCTCGATGATGCGGTGACTCTGATCAAGGGTAGAGTCGCTCCCGGGCTGCCTTTTGTCACCGTCAACGGCAACCATGACCGCCGCGGCATGGACGATGCCCTGTGCCGCAGGGCCTACAAGGCATATATGATGCCCCGCATGTCGCAGGAGCTGGGTCAGGAGATAACCCATACCAGCTACATGTTCCGCGAGGGGCCCGATGCATTTGTGGTCGTGAATTACGGCAATCCTGACCTTGAGCCGGTGAAGGCTCTCCTGGAAGAGGCCCGCGGGTCAAGGCACGTCTTCGTACTGATACACACCCCGGTCTTCCCCTTTGATGACCCCGGCATCTTTTTCTGGTACTATGTGGGGAAGCGCGATGATTCCAGGGCTGAGGAGCGCCGCGAGATGCGCGCCCTGCTCGCATCCCTGGATGCCATAGTCCTCTGCGGCCATACGCACGCGACCGAGTTCCTCGACTGGGAGGGAGACGGCGGCCGCATCACGCAGATGACGATGAGCAGCGTCTGGGAGGCGGATTCCCTCTCCACCTACAAGGTCAGGTACTCCGGGGCTGAGGAGTACCCGCATTACGACCCCATTTTTGACGAATACCGTCCCGGCATCAGGAGCTACACCTGGTCGGAGGCCGTCGGCTCTTATAAACTGGTTGTGAGCGGCCCCAAGGTCTGGATTGATTTCTATGCAGGCGACTCCGAGAGCCGTACCGAGCGTTTCGAGATAAGGTAATTATGAAGAAATATATACTCCCGTTAATCTGTGTCCTTGCTCTCGCGTCATGTAACGCGGAGCAGCGCATGATCGAAGAGGCCGCCCGCATGGGGCGGCTTAGTGTCATGATGTTCGGCGCCAAGGGTGACGGCGTCACTGACGATACGCAAGCCATACAGCGTGCCATTGATTATCTGGATGCAAGGGGAGGAGGCAAGCTTTATTTCCCCTATACCGCCGCAGGTTACCTCATCGCCTCTCCCGCCAGGGAATTCGACTCCGAAGGACGCCCGGTGCGCGCCCAGCTGGTACTCCCTGCCGGTGATTCCAACATCCAGTTCGAGGGTGAGATGCCATGCAAGCTCCTTTATACTTACCAGGTTCGCCCGCTTGAGAGTGTCGCCCAGAGTTATGACCCTACGCATTTTGGCACCATGGGTATGCCCAATGTCTGCCTGCATTCGACCTGGGACGCCCCGGAGGTGACCGATTCGCTGGAGAGGCCCTGGTCCGTACTGGCGGCACCTGAGGGGGACAGCTGCGCAGGACGCTTCTCCAGGACCATCTTCTCGATGAAAAACATGGAGATCCGCGTGCACATGGATACCGCCAGGATGTATCCTACCACTTCAGCGGCTTTCCTCAAAAATGTGTCCCGCCTCATTGTTGAGGATTGCCAGTTCTGCCTTGACGAGCAGGTGGGAGATACCGAGCTCGGCAAATCCCTGCAACCCAATCCCTGCCATACAGTGGGCCTGCATGCTTCGGGTGACCAGAATGACGACCAGATCCTGCACAATGTGGCCGTGCAGGGCTTCCGCTATGGCTTCGTGCTCGGAGAGCATGTCTGGGCTGACTATCTCTATGTGCATAACTGCGAGGAAGCCATAGTCTTCCATGATGCGACGCACCTTTCCACAATCGGCCATATAGTCGCGCAACATAACCGCGTAATACTCTCTACCTCAAGGGGATATTTGTTTGGCAACAAACCTGCCCGCGTCAATGTTACAGTTGGATTCCTCAATTTCGAAGGCGGCCAGACCGTCCCGTCCCCGCCCGAAGTCTCCAAGCTCGTATATGGAGTTTACGATCCTGACTGCCGCTTACGAGGCTCAGTCGTGTGGCACGAGCCATGGGGCATGGGGGTATTTCCCGTCGTAGGGGCGGAGAGCTTCCGCATTTATAAATACAGAGACCTCAAATGAGACATCTTTCATTGATACTGCTGTTTGTCAGTGCAGTCGCGCTGGCGCAGCCTAAGGTAGAGCATCTTGGAGCACTGCAGGGTGAGAATGCAGGGCAGAAGGGGTACGACTATCAGGGTATGGATATATACGGGCGCTATATGCTCAGCTGCCAGAATCAGGGCATAGGCACAGTGTACCGTCTTTCCGGACGCCAGTACAAGCAGCTCGGGCAGTTCCACCTGGCTTCGTTCCATGAGTTCAACCACGC
The DNA here is from genome assembly GCA_947305815.1 of uncultured Bacteroidales bacterium. Classification (GTDB taxonomy): domain Bacteria; phylum Bacteroidota; class Bacteroidia; order Bacteroidales; family UBA932; genus Cryptobacteroides. The sequence goes on from CAMZEI010000039.1 coordinate 4,169, forward strand.
CAATGTGGTGTCTTTCGGTGTCGAAAAGGCCGACAGGCACGACCCCCTGCCGGTTGCATATGTGAGCCAGTGTCACCGCAAGCCAATTGACGGCCGGAAGGATGTCCTCTACGTGGAGCGTATCAAGCCCGATTTCAGTGCTTCGGATCTCGTCCAGACCATATTCTACGATGATGTCAATCAGGATTTCGGCTATGCGTTGCAGTGGGTGATCGACCGGGAGCACAAGATGCTCTACGGCTACGGCAACACCGTCAACAACAACGACCCCTTCAACCGTCACCGCATTATCAAATTCCGCCTCCCGGCACTTTCTGAGGGACCATTTGTGGTACTCAAGCCGGAGGATGCGCTGGAGAACTATCTCATCGAGGAAGTCTCCGGCTTCCGCTTCAATCCCGTAGGTCAGGGCCTCTATATCCACAAGGGCCTCCTGTACATGCCGACCGGGGTTGGCCGGGCTGAGACTCCTTCCATATTATATATATGGGACCTCAGGAAGCGCAGCATGAGGGTGCTCGACCTGTCGGAAGTCACTACCGGCGAGTTCGAGGATATTTCCCGTCGCGGCTGCCGTTTCTACATCCAGGGTCAGGACGGACTGTTCCGCCTGCGCATTCCGCGCCGTGCCGGCGTCGAGGGCGCTGACTGGCACTCTCATCTTCCGCGCCCCGTGTATGATGCGCATCCTGAGTACATTGACCTCTATAACCTTGCCTGGGACCTTGCATATCAGCATATCGACACTATCCCCGGGCTGCCTTCGCCTGTCTATATGGACGAGGCTCATCGCTCCGACCGCATCTGGGTATGGGACAGCAGCTTCATGGGACAGTTCGCCAAGTATTGTCCGGATATCTTCGCGGCGGTTAAGACGCTGGACAATTTCTACAAGGTGGTGCTCGCGGAAGGCGATGCGCCTCTGCCGATGGTTGAGGGCAACCGCTGGTGCGGCAAGGATGAGGGCAAGATGCTGCCCTTCAAGATCCAGCACCCTGACAACCCGCCGCTTCTCGCTTGGACAGAATACAGTTACGCCCTCCAGACGGGTAGCAAAGCCCATATCAAGAGCGTATTCAAGAAGCATCAGTACCTGCAACGCTGGTACGCGATGTTCAACGGCTTTGACCCGGCGGCTCCTAAGCCTCACGGAGCCTCGCAGAAAGTGGCATTGCGCAAGTTCGATGACGGCTATGCCTGGGCGGGCAATCCCAGCGGCATGGACAACTCTCCCCGCGGGAGGGTCGCTGCGCCTTCGGAGCGCCCGGTATGCCCCGACAATCCCGATTTGAGGTGGGTGGATGCCCTCGCGTATCAGGGACTCTCTGCGCTGTGCATGAGCCGTATCGCGGGTGTTCTGGGCATGGCGGAGGAAGAGGCCTTCTGGAAGGCCGAACACGCCGCGCTCTCCGAGAAGCTGAACGCCCTCTACTGGGACGAGGAGGATGGCTTCTACTATGATATACTCGCGGGAGGAGAGAAGTGCAAAGTCCGCACTGTCGCTTCCTGGTGGCCGGTTCTCGCCGAGATGGCAACTCCTGAGCGCGCCGCAGCCATGATGGCTTATCTGCGTAATCCCGATGAATTCGGGGGCTGCGTCGCGACTCCTTCACTGTCACGCTCCGATGCGGATTTCATCCCTGACGGCGGCTACTGGAGAGGCTCAGTGTGGCTTCCGACCTCCTACATGGCTCTCAAGGCTATTGACCTCACCGGAGATTACGAGCTGGCGCGCGAGGTGGCTTCCGGGCTGCTTGAGCACATGTACAGGACCTATGCGGACTATGAGCCGCACACCATCTGGGAGTGTTACAGCCCGACGGCCTGCGAGCCCGCCCGTGACAAGAAGGGAGAGACTGTCCGCCCGGATTTCTGCGGCTGGTCAGCCCTGGGGCCGATTTCGGTGTTTATCGAGGACGTAATAGGCATCAAGGAGGCGAACGCTTTCACGAGGACTCTGACCTGCGATTTCGAAAAGACCCCTAAGGGACGCGTGGGTGTCACGAACTACCGTTTCGGAGATGTCGTCTGCTCTGTCATAGCCACCGCGGGGACCATCTCCGTCACCTCCAACCGTCCCTTTACCCTCATCGCCGACGGCCGCACCCTCGATGTCCGGGCCGGCCGCAACACTTTCCGCAGGTAGTGTCCTAGCCCCTGCCGGATACTACGGCCGGGGCTACAGACTTACCTGCCTTGACAGCGGCGCAGTTGTCTACATAATACTCACCGTACTTGCCGTCTCTCAGTACAGGCTGCAAGCCGTATTCCCTCTGGACATAGACCAGGACCTTGAGATTGTCTTTTTTATAATTGTCAGGGATGTAGACGGAGTAGTTGAGACTCTTGATGCAATTCTGCTCAAAGGTGAAGAAAGAATCGCCGGAGATGTTCGTTACGGCAGCCCGGGCGACGTCATTGTGGACATAGTTGCTGTGCGCCCCCTCGCCGTAGTCGGCCTGGTATCCTACTATGTTGTTTTCACTCAATACGACGGTAACCTTCCATTGCCCGGCCGCTTTGAGGTACAGATCCACTCCTATCAAGAGGGTCTGACCGAGGAAAAAGGACTTTATGCCTATTGCGGAAGCAGTGGGGTAGGTGGCCTCCGTCTCTGCTATCATCTGGCCGATGACCTGTGCTCTCTCGGTGGGGTTGGTGCTGTTGTCCAGCCTCCTGCGCCCGTCAACTATACCGGTAGGATAACCTGCGATCCCGTACTGGCGGAACAGAGAAGATGTCCCGGCGAAAGCCAGATCACTGTCGGATGCATGGAGATTGATGCATTCCAGTTTGTCAGGGTTGTTCGTCTGGGCAATGTGTACGGCCTTTGCCATGTAAGGACAATAGCCGCACCAGGTCGCCGTGAAGCGCATGAACAGCGAACGGTGGTAGAACTCCTGGCTCCAGTCAAAGTCCGGCTGCTCGGGCTCCGGGTCAGGTGCGGGTTCTGCACCCTCCTGAGATATGCTGCAAGGCAGACAGGTGCCCTCGTTGTCGCAGAATACAATAACTCCTCTTCTCTCGGATTCTGAAGTATTTGCAGCGGCGCTGAATGTGTGCACCTTGCCAGCGACGGAGAGCTGTTCCACCCACTCGGGCATGCTCTCCATGTGATACTCTCCGGTGCAGGTGACGGTGACTTCGAATGAGCCGCCGTCAGATTTCAGGGATACGCTGGTCGGCGAAATCTCAAACGCATACTCTGGCACAGCCGGAGCGCCTTCCTGACGCACGTCAAATGTCATCGACGCGTCTCCGCATGCGATTGTTACCGATGCACTGCGGGGCTCTTCGGATGCATTGGGCTGGGCTGTAACCGTCATGTCCACCTTACCGGGGCCGCCGCTGGCAGGCTCTACGGTGAGCCAGGCGGACGCCTTGGTATCGGTAATAACCGTGCTCCAGTCGCTGGTGGCGTTGAATGTCAGTGTCTTGCTTACAGGGCCGGAGATTCCGATCTCACCGCTTTCATCCAAAGCTCCGAAATCGATCCCGGAGTTAAATATCTGAGCAAACTCCTCAGGGACAGTCAACTGATCAGGGATGTCATCAATTACATTCTTGTCCTCGCATGAGGAGAGCACAATGACTGACACTGCTGCCAGACAAAACAGTAATCCGCGATGTTTTAGCATATTGTATTAATTCTTGTATAATCCACAAATTTTCTCAAACAGGATTTCCTCGTCTCCGGGGGAGTAACCGTTGTGCGTATATACGATGCGGCCGTCCTTGTCAAATAGGAATACCAGCGGCGCTGACATTGCGTTCATCGCCCTGGCATATTCGCCGTTGGTATCGAAGGCGAAGCTGAAATCATCCCAGCCGCGGCTGCGCACAAATGACTTGGCCCTTGCAAGCCCGCGCGCGTCATCAGTGCAAACGGCGATAAAGCGGAACGGAGCTTTGGCCTGCCAGTCCTCGAAGGCCTCGCTGACAGCGTCCATTTCCTCTATGCAGAACTTGCATCCCACGAACCAGAATGACACTACATAAGGCGTCTTGCCGTCCGTCCACTGAGCCGGGGTAGTCTTGCCGCCGTCCAGGGTCTCCAGGACGACAGAACCGGTATTCTGGGCTGACGCCTGACATATTAAGGCAAACAGCAGTGCCAGGATTAACTCAATTCTCTTCATAAGTGTATTCAATGACCTCTCCCGATCCGCAGGAGAGTGCGTTAATACTCTTGCCATCTTGCAGCACATAGGCTACGACCCTCTGTGCGGGAGTCAGGCTGCAGTCGTATTCGACAGTCCTTTCCTCGCCCTCCGCAAGCTCCCCGAGGCTGTCTCCGTCAAGACCTGACGAAAGGAAGCGGCGCAGGACCGCATTGTTGACATATCCTTCTCCGTATCCGGTCTGATACGCTACAATACCATCTTCGACTACGGCCAGCCCAAGGGAGTACTGCCCTCCGGATACGGCTTTGACTTTGACTGTCAGTCTGCCGTTGGATGCATCGAGGGCTAAGCCGCAGGCCTGATTGGCTGCCGCATCCACATAATTGGTGAATTTACTGGCCTCATGCTCTCCGAATTTGGTCCCGGCATCCAGGTCGAACACCACTGAGGGATAACCGCTAACTTTGAATCGGCCTGCGAGGGTCTCGGCCTCATCCGCAGACATCTCGTCATAACCGTGCACGGCAATCTCCACGAGGCGTCCTGGACGGAGCCCCTTGGCTTCTTCCAGGGCGGCAGCCATCATGGGACAGTACTGGCACCATGTCCCCGTAAACTCCAGGACAAGTGTGCGGTGGAAGAAGACAGTCCCCTCATCGCCGCCGCCCGGGACTACGACAGGTCCCGTCTCCTGACCCTGCTCGGGGTCGTCTTTGCGGCCTACGCAGGCGCTGCAGACCATGGTTGCAAGCAGCAGAATATATATAATCTTCCTCATGTCGTCAGAAATTGTATGTCATCCGAAGCATGCCTCCGGTGTATTCGGGCTGCCAGCGGCAGACACCTCCTGAGCATACCAGCCCTGCCCTCTGATGCCCGTATGAGAGATCGGCCTTGAACGCGCCGCGGGTCCACCCGGCTCCGGCTTCGTAGTAATGCTCGCGTGTGTCGCCGTGATTGTACATATCCCTTAGATGTATGTTCCAGCCCTTGGTAGATGACAGCTCCAGCAGGCCGGCCACCCAGTCCCGGGTGAGCTCCTGGGAATAAAGATACTGGGCCTGAAGCCGCAGCGACAGTGGCCCGCGCGTCTTGTACACTCCGTCCAGCACCAGGACATTCTGGGCATTGGTGGCATTGCGCTGTCCGTGGGTAGGGGAGTTCTCCTGTATGCTCAGATACAGTATCGTCTTGAGTGCTCGGTTCCACCGGCGCTCGATTTCAACATTAATATCCCTGTATGCAAGGCGGCAGCTGCTGTGCCCCTCAAGAGCCGAAGGGAGGGCGAGTATCAGGGCGCCGTTGACGTGGAACTTCCATTTCTTGAAGCGGTAGAACAGGTTGAGGTTGCCGCCAAGCTCGCCCTGGGCGAAAGTAGTGTATGGGTTCAGCCCGGCCAGCATGTAGGTCTGCTCCAGACTGAGCGAGGGCAGGTAATTCATGCCCATGGGGTCTTCCATGCGGTCCAGACGGCGTATCAGCAGCGCGGAGGAGAAAGCCTTGCGGGCGTAGCCGAGCTCGAGTGTCTGGGCATTTCCGCTGCGACTGATGACGTATTCGCCTCTGGCTGAGAAGCCTTTCCCGTACCATGAAGCTCCCAATGCACCTCCCGGCGTAGTCTGCATCCCGTCGTGCCTCACGGTGGCGCTGCCTTCAAGCGTCAGACCCCCGAGCCTCAGGCTGGCCTCCGTGCCCGCTATTCTATTGGTAGCGGAGTAGCACAGGTACTTCCTGGGGACCCCTCCGAGTACTTTGACGGAGAAGCGGCCGTCCGGAGTGTGGTAACTGAGCCGTCCTCCGCCCACTGCGTTATCCCAGCCGAGCATCCTGTCCTCCCAGCTGCGCAGCAGAATCCCCGTCCCGAACTGGTCATGGAAGTCGCCGGCAGTGATGCTCCATCCTCCGGAATTCCATGCGATATACTTGCCGGGCAGGCCTATGCCTTTGAGATTGACATCATAGCCTAGTAGCGGGTCAGGGTAATACTCGGCCTGTATCCCGGCCGAAAAGGCGCCGCTTACGAAGTCCAGCTTCAGGTAGTTGTTGGAGCGGAATTTCCCGTCGCTGTACAGCACCGATGTCGTCTCAATCCCTCCGGTAAGTGACGGCTTGGGGGCCTGTGCCGCAGCACCGGCCTCCAGGGCCTCGAACCCCAGAGTCAGCATGAGGATGTGCAGTAGGACTGTTGAACGGGCAATCATCGCTATCCAAATTGTTTACCTTAATGCAAAAATATAAAAATTCTTAAATTTGTATGTCAGCTCATGGTATGGCATGAAAAAAGGACGCATTAATTTAGGATTATTGATGCTTACACTTCTTCTCAGCGGGTGCTGGGGATGGGTGGAGTATTTTGATGTCGTGGAGGAGGAGCTGAGGGTGCCGGAAGGAGTGGCGGATGTACTGCCGCAGGAGGGGACGACGCTGAGCCTCGACCTTACGTATGAGTACGTCCCCCAGACCAAATTCGAGCCGGGGTACGACTATAAGATGTACCGCTACAGAGTGCTTGTGGACGGATGGGAGTACTGTTACGGGGTGACCAACTCGGATTATCAGACTGTGACAATACCGATTATGGCCAATGACACTCACAGCCCTGTGAGCATTGTCGTCGAGGGCTCCAAGGCGTTGGATTATGTGGATAATCCCAAGGGCTGGGAAGCCTGGCACGAGCTCTACAGTGGCACTCAGGAGTGTCTGGCGGCAGGGGAGAGCCCGGCTTATGATAGGTTGGAAGACAAACAGTTACAAGTAACTATAGACGGCAAATCTTTCCTCTTTGACATCCGGGATACAGGGGCCGGGCAAGTATTCAAGAGACTGATGTCAGGCAGGACAGTCACCCTGCCGGTATGCCTGGACGACTTCATATTTATCAACGATGATCCTGAGGGCTTCGAGAAGGAGCTCGCAGACAGAGTCCCGCCGTGCTTTGGCCAGTCAGGCTATAAGCACAAGGCGGGTGAAATCAAGCTGGAGAAAAACGGCCTATTTGAGATCTGCCTCAAAGACCGGGAGACCTTTGGCTACGACACCATCCTCGGCGCAGTCCGCCCTGAGGATCTCAAGGCCCTCAAAAAGCTCCACCCCGGCAAGTATGGCCAGGTGCGGACCACAATGACGCTTTCGCTACTTTAGATTATGCGCTCGAGAGTGGTGCGGGAGGCATCTGGGAAGAAGCCTTGAACGTGGCTGATTAGGTGCTCCCGGGCTTCTGCGGGAGTGAGTTGAGGCTGCTTTGGCTTGGAATCCTGCTCCATCAGCTTGACCCAGAAAGGAGCGTCTGCAGGGGCGGGGGAGTCATCGCCGAAAATGGAATCCGGCGTAGTGTGCATGGCGGTCTGCCAGCCGCTGTAGTGGAGGTCCGGGCCGCGATATACCCGCTGGATATCGCCGATGACAGCCCAGGTACCCATCTGCAGGAACTGCATGACGCTATCCATGACGTTCTTTTTGACACCGCAGATCTTGCGGAGGTCCTTTGATTCCATGACGCCTGCTTCGCGGAGGGCCTTAAGGGCTGTAGCTGAGAGTTGCCCCAGTGCATCCGGCTTGCCTTCGCCGAGGGCGGCGCGGTATTTCGGCAGGCTGCGGCGCCATGTCATGAGCTCGCGGTAGAGTGGGATTGTTGCAAAAGCTGCCTTGCCTCCGAGGAACTTTCCGTAGGCGATGTCTCCCTCTGCTACCACATCCACCTTCCAGTCCCAGGGGCCGAGAGTGTCGCCCTCGTCGAACCAGCAGCCTGGTGCCGTCATATCCTCGATGGACCAGCCGGGCACGGCGCTGCGGAACAGGGGGATAATCCCGTAGCGGTGCACCGCTTCGACCATCCTTTCAGGGGAGTCGATGAAGCGGTTGGATATTTGATTCGGTTTGAGCACTGTGCGAAAATAACAAAATAGTCAAATCCACAGAAACGCCCCGCTTTCGCGGGGCGCCCATCATTCGCAGCTTGCGCTGCTCGTGACTCCAACAGCTGCACCACCTGGAGAGGGTTGATATCCAGCGAGTTACATGATCTCCGTTCTCTTAACGAATTGCCAAAAATGTGATTTCTTTTGTATATTCATTTCCGAAAATGTGATTTTATTCTTATATTTGCTATCGAAAATGTGATATAGCATGCAATTGCTTAAAAGAAAAATAGACGGATTCCTGGCGCAATGGAAGCAGAATCCGGAAAGGAAACCCCTCATCGTCAAGGGTGCGAGACAGATTGGGAAAACCGAATCCATTCGCTCATTCGGCCATAAGAACTATGAATCTGTCATAGAGATCAACTTCGTCCTTCAGAAGAAGTTCCGCGCCATTTTTGACAATGGCTATGAAGTTGATGCCATCATTAAGAACATTTCCCTATTAGAACCATCCTGGAAGTTTATTCCTTATAAGACACTTATCTTTTTTGATGAATTGCAGAAGTGTCCCGATTGTGCCACGTCTCTGAAGTCTTTCAATGAAGATCGGCGCTACGACGTGATCTGTTCTGGCTCGCTGATGGGAATCTATTATGAGGAAATTGAGTCATACGCCGTGGGAAACAAAGAGGACTATGAGATGCACTCGATGGACTTTGAGGAATTCCTTTGGGCTAGAGGATACTCCGACGCGCAGGTGGAGGACCTTTACACCCATATGTCCACACTGACGCCCTTTTCTGAGCTGGAACTATCGACGATCATGGATGTATTCCGTGATTACATGACGATTGGCGGTATGCCGGAAGTCGTCAAATCTTTTGTAAAAGAGTCTAATATGCAAGAA
>CAMZEI010000040.1 GCA_947305815.1 uncultured Bacteroidales bacterium
CATAGGTCTTGATGTCCATCTTGCCGTCGCGGATCTTGGTGTTGTTGATGTCGTTCTTGGCGGAGATGATGTAGATCTCGTCGCTCTCGCGCTCCCATACCTTCTCGGGTACGGGAACGGAGAGACGTGCCATTCTCTTGTGAGCTTCGCAGAAGCACTGGCCGAAGCTGCGGAATTCGAAGCGGGGCTTGCTCTGCTCGCCTATCTTGAGTTCTGCCATGTCTGCTTAGACTACATTCCGGTTATTACACCGTCGCCGACGAGGGCGGCACCGTTGTTGGTTGCGCCGAAAGTGGGCTCCATGAGCTTCCAGGCGGCAGCACCGTCAGTTTCGCGTGCGAAAGAGCCTGCGAGTTCATCCAGAGATACCTCGGGAGCCTCTGCGCTGGAGTCATAGCCGCGGTTGAAGGTGTCGACGGTCTTGCCTTCGGGGTTGATGAGCTCGAGCTTAACAGCCTTCTTGTTGGAGAGGCCACCGGTTGCTACGCATCCTTCGGTCTTCTCAGGGAGATTGCCGTCGTCCTTGCTGGCGTGGATCACATAGAATCCCTTTGCGGGGACGGAGCAACCTTCGATGCCCTTCCAGTAGAGTTTGGTGGCGGCGTCTGCGTCGTCAACCTCGTCATTCTTCTTGATGGACCAGTCCTTGAGGTCAACTGCCTTGTCGCCGGGGTTGTAGATCTCGATGCCCTTGTAGCCCTTGACACCGTTGACTTCGTTGATGCAGATGGAGGCGGCTTCAACTTCCTGTCCTCCGCCCTGCTCTCCTCCCTGCTCTTCCTTTTCTTTCTCGACTTCTTCGTCCTTGTTACAGGAGACGAATGCAAAAGCTGTCAGCAAAGCTGCTGCGATAAGCAAGTACTTTTTCATAATGCGTTTAAGTGTTAAATGGTTAATTGTAGTGTACTAGAAATCAATTTCGAAGCGCATGGCGACCATGTGGTAATCGACGCCTGCCTTGCCCTTGGTGAGGTAAGGATCCTTGACGGGCTTGCCGGCAGCATCGACACCGCAGTGGAACTTGTTGCCCTTGCCGGATGCGAAGCGGTCGTTGTCGTTGTACTGCCAGTTGAGCTGGACCTTCACGTGGTCGTTGATGTAGTAGTTCAGACCGAGGGCGTATGCCATGCTGGAGCCGCCCATGATCTTCTGGTCGTTGGCTGCGAGAGCCTTGTCAGCGTTGAGGTCTACGAACTCAATGCGGCCGCAGAGCTCGACATCGCCCCATTTCTGACCCCTCCTTACTCGGGTGAATTTGGCACCTGCGCTGTCATAACGCTGCTGTCCGCCGAAGAGCAGGTAGCCTGCCTGGACATACCAGCCGCCGAACTGTTTGGAGCCGGCTGCGTTGGGGAGGAAGGTGGTGTTGGCCATATAGACGGCTTCTGCACGAAGTCCGCCCCAGTAACCTGCAAGCTCGCCGGTGTACAGGAGGGCATGGTCGAATGCGAACTCTCCGGTGTCTATGTATTTCTTGCGGTTGATGGAGGTGGAGTTGCGGGTGCTGTAACGTGCCTTGCCGAAGGTCTCGTCAGAGGTCTTGGGGTTGCGGTAAGAGATTGCGCCGCCGACGTGCAGACCCCAGTTGTCCTTGTCCCAGCCGGGCTGCCAGACTGCCTTGAAGGTGTAGGAGAGGCCTTCGTCCGGAGCCTTCTGGCCCTTGCTGGACTCCTCTACATAGCCGCGCTCCTCAGCGCCGGCGATTACCTGTCCGTGGATGCCGAGGTTGAGGAACAGGCCCTTGTTGTGGTAGTTGGCATTGACGCCGAGACTGCGCGAAGGAGCCAGAGCCGAGCAGACCATAGGCCTCTCGATGAACTGAAGGTAGCGGGAGGAGTTGTTGCGCTGCAGGGAGAAGTTCTCCTTGAAGTTACCTACCTGGAACTGCCAGTGCTCGAGTCCGGTGTAGCGGATGATGGCGTCCTTGAGCTCGAACTCGCCGTTAGCCATGTCGAGGTCGACTTCGCCGTACCAGTTCTTGTCAATCTGAGCCTTGACGGCGAAACGTGCGCGCCTTACGCTCAGGCCGTTGCTGATGCCGTCGGACCATTCGGGCTGGCCGAAGAAGACGGCTCCGTCAGTCTGTACGCGGTTGTCGAACCAGATCTTGTAGCCGGAGCCAGCCTTGGAGCGGAGCACCAGGATGCCGTCCTGGGCTTCAGCCTCGAGAGGGTCGATGTCAACCTTGACACCGTATTGATTGTACTGTGCGTTCTCCTGAGCAGAGAGCATGATGCCTGCTGCGAGGAGGCCTGTAAATACGAAAAACAGTTTTCTCATAGCTTTGAGGTGTTATTGTGGTCTGTAGTTAATGCTCAAATATACAAAAAACCCCGTAAGGTTGTACTCCTTGACGGGATTATTCTAAGTTCCAGGTGTGCAGCTCGAAGTTGCGGACGGCGGTATTGGAGATGCCCACGAAGCCCATACCGCCCTCTACATTGTCCGGGACCGAGACATCTTCGAGGGCCAGGTCCGAGGTGCCGCTCTCCAGCGAATTCAGGGCCTTGAGATAGTAGTAGTGCCGTGGCTGGATATGCGAGAGCTCGACGCTAAGCTTTGGATTCACAGCGACTTCGTCATAGGGAATCATCGGCGGGAAGTAGTAGAAGGCATCAATCTCGTAGCGGCCGATTGACGGCTTGAGCACTACGCTTCCGAGCTCGAACCGGCTGTCCAGGAAGGCTCCGTAGAAGTTGGGCGTTCCGAAGTCCAGGTCCAGATCCCCAAGGTTGGAGGAGGCGATGTTGTCCTCGGACAATATCAGGTCACCGGAAGTATCGAGACGGCAGCGGTGACGGTAGAAGTCGGTCGCGACGAGCACGCCTTCGTTGTAGAATTCAAAGCGTATATTGGTGAAAATCCCTATCGAATAGTAGTCGGTACCCTGCCCGTTGTCCTTCATCGCGATGCGGAAATCCAGCGACCCGTCTATCCCCGGGAGAGTATCCACGGCTTCGAGTACCGGCGCCGAAGGCACCACTACGCCTGCGCTGGCGCTGTACTCGCCGGCCGTAGCTACCAGCCGTACGGAGTCTCCCTCGTGTAAGTCAGCTTTGAACACGAACAGTCTCTGGTACTGGTCCGTAGGAACCTCCCTCGCGGTGGCGGCGAGGCTGCCGTCCACGAAGCACTGCACCTGCGCATCGCCCTGTATGCCCTCCACCCTGTCAAGCCTGCTGAGCGACAGATACACGCTGTGCTCCTCCTCGCCGACTGTCATCAGCGAGTTCATGACAATCTGCGGCTGCACATTCAGCGGGATGTACTCCAGTTCGCTGGTGCAGGCGGCCGACACGGCGAGCAGCAGAGGTATCAGAAGTTTCTTGTCCATCCGATAGAGGGTATAAAGGGGAGAATGGTGAGTTTCTGCAGCTCGATGCCGCTCTCAGTCACATTCCCGTCCATATTATATTTGGTATAGGTGTCCGCAAACACGAAATTGGGGTTCATCCTGTTGTACACGTTGTACACAGACAGGTCCCAAACGGCGTTGCCGTGGCGCTTCTTACGCGTCCACGAGAGGCCCAGGTTGAGGCGGTGCGAGGGCGGGAGGCGGTAGTTGTTGCGTCCCGAAATGTACCTTGTCTCATTAATTTCTCCGTCCGGGGTCAGCACTGCCGTCATCCTCTCGGGGATGGTCATGGTGTTGCCGGAGGCGTAAGTCCATGTGCCGGAGAGGTTGAGCCCGTGCCCGAAGTCGTAGTTCAGCACCAGCGAGACATTGTGGCGGCGGTCATAACGGTAGGGGAACCATTCGCCTCCGTTGATGCTCCCGTCGGGGAAGCGGCGGTCGCTCCATGCCAGCGTGTAGCCCAGCCAGCCGGTGAGGTGTCCCTTCTTCTTCTCGACGAACAGCTCCACTCCGCGGGCGAAGCCTTCGCCCATCTCGACATTGTTCTGCCAGTTGGCGCTATTGCCGAAGAAGGATGTCCCGTCGCTGTACTCGAGTATGTTGTGCATCCATTTCAGGTAGCCTTCGAGCGAGAACTCCCAGCCGTCAATGCCCGTCCAGTACATTCCCAGAGAGGTCTGGTCCGAGGTCACCGGCTTGATTTTGTCGGTAATCGGCACCCACAGGTCGGTAGGCAGGGTGATGGCGGTAGGGGACAGCAGATGCACGTACTGAGCCATGCGGGAGTAGGCAGCCTTGGCCGAGAAGTTGGGCGTGAAGGCGTATTTGGCGCTCATACGCGGCTCCAGACTCCAGTAGGGTGTGCCCTGAGTGTGGAAGAACGCCAGATGCACCCCCGGATTGAGGGTGAGGCGGTCTGCCACCGTGAAGTCGTCCTCGGCATAGATGCTCAGCTCGTGGCCCTTGAGTATGTCGTTGGCAGAGGCCTTGAAGGTGGTGTCCATCTTGAACGATACGGCTCCCATGCTGACTTCCGAAATGTATCCGCCTATGGTCTCGGGGATGAAGGTGTGGCGCACATACTCGCCTCCGAACTTCACCAGATGCTCCGGCGAGGGGGTGTAGTCGAAGTCTATCCTGGCGGTTATGTCGCGCATCCCGGATTCGTAGCCGAACTGGAAGGTATTGTTGACGCGGGTGTCTATCCCGGTCTCATAGTCCTTGTACTTCTGCTCCGCCGTCACGTCCAGCCCCACGTGCATACGGTAGCGCGTGTAGGCAATGGTGGTGTTGGAGAAGAGCTTGCTGGAGAAGACATGGTTCCAGCGTATGCCGGCCAGGGTATTGCCCCAGTTGATGTCTATCCTGGTGGCGCCACTGGAGATGCGGGCATAGGGGTCGTCTTCCCAGTAGCTTTCGTCCTCGTTGTCCTTTTCCTTAAAATAGAAGAGGTCGCGTCCGGTGTAGAAATTGACGAACAGTCGGTCGCGGTCCGATATGCGCCAGGTCACCTTGCCGTTGAGGTCGTAGAAGTAATAGTTGACGGGCGTCCCGGCCAGCTTGTGGATAATCGGAGTGTATAGGAAGGTGTGCATGGCCCGCCCGCTGAGGCTGAAGGCCAGTTTGTCCTTGATGATGGGGCCCTCGAGATGCAGCTTGTCGGTGATGGCGCCTATGCCCACGCTGCCGTGGAACTCCTTGAGGTTGCCGTCGTTGGTGCGCACGTCGATTATCGAGGAAATGCGTCCGCCGTAGCGTGCCGGGAAGCTGCCCTTGTACAGGGTGACTTTCTTGACCGCCTCGGGCTGGAACACCGAGAGTATGCCCATCAGGTGCTCGGCGTTGTACAGGGGTATGCCGTCCAGCAGCAGGAGGTTCTCCTCAGGGCCGCCTCCGCGCACATAGATGCCGGAGAATCCTTCGGCTCCGCTTTGTACGCCGGGCATGAGCTGTATGGTCTTGAGCACGTCATGCTCGCCGAACAGCACGGGGGAGTGCTTGATCACCTGCATAGGCAGCTCCAGCGCGCCCATCCTGGTGCTCGCGATACCGGCATCCTTGCTCGCGACCACGGTGGATTCCTTGAGAGTGGCGCCGGGATTGAGAGCTACGCTGATGACAGTGTCCCGGCGAAGGTCCAGCGATATGGTCTCGTCGGTATATCCTACATAGGAGAACGTCAGTGTGTGGGGACCCTTCGGAAGGGTGATCGTGTAGAATCCATAGGAATTCGTGACGGCCCCGGTGGCACTCTCGACCACTCCGGCTCCGATGAGGGTCTCGCCCGTCTTGGAGTCGGTGATGTAGCCGCTCACGGTGGCTTTCTGAGCTGCTGCCGGCAGGGCTGCCGTCAGAAGGAGCAGCGCCGCGGCAGATATGAGTTTACCCACGGTCATCATCCGAATACAAAGGTAACAAATATTTCCGTGGAAAATTGCTAAATTTGCAAGCTATGATTTTGACACTTTGCAAAGCATTCATTGTCGGCCTGGTCGCTTCGATGACCCTTGGACCGTCCATGTTCGCGGTTATACGCAAGACCCTTGAGGGCGGCCGGACTTCCGGATTCGTCTGCGCCCTCGGAGTCACTCTCTCCGATACCATTTATTCGGTGCTGGGAGTATTGTGCCTTGGCTATGTCCAGGGCTTCCTCGCTCAGCACTCGCAGATCGTCAACATAGTCGGCGGCATACTCGTGATTGGGATAGGTCTGTTCCTCTACTTCAACAAGGTCAAGGCTCCTGCCGAGGTGTCTGGCAATTTCCGCTCGGCGGGATTCGTGCAGACCTTCCTCATCGCCTTCCTCAATGCGGGCTCGGCCGCCATCATGTTTGCCTACCTTGCGATTGCTAAGGCTGCGGAGATAGGGCTTTGGGCTTCCCTCGGCGTATGCGCCGGTTCCGTCACATGGTGGCTGTTTGTCACATGGGGCATCTCCAAGCTGGGTAACCGCTTCAAATTCGAGACCCTTGCACGCATTTGCAAGATACTGGCTATTGTAATAATCGTCCTCGGTGTATTATGGGAATTAAAGACATTATTGGGAATTGGGTCGTAAAGAACCTGCTTCTCGCAGCGGCTCTGGTCCTCGGCATAGTGCTCGTCGTGAGCATCTGTCTGTCCGTATTTACCCGTCACGGGCAGGAGATTGCAGTGCCTGACATGACCCAGATGTCCTCCGAAGCCGCCATCCAGGCTGCGGCCGACCTCGGACTCAACGCCCGCGTGACCGATTCGGTCTATGTGCGCAGGGCTCCGATGGGAGTGGTGTTCTCCCAGAGGCCCAAGCCCGGCAGCAAGGTCAAGTCCGGACGCAAGATTGACCTCACCATCAACGCGGTGAGCCCCAAGATGGTCCCCATGCCTTCGCTCGTCGGCCTCTCCATGAGGCAGGCCAAGGCTGAGCTCTCATCCCGCGGCCTCGTGCTAGGCAAACTCATGTATGTCTCCGACATAGCTACCAACAATGTCCTGCGCCAGATTTACGGCGGCTCCGAGATAGAGGAGGGGACCCTGCTCGAGAGCGGCAGCCCCGTGACCCTCGTGGTGGGACTCAACAAGGACGATTGCGTCACCTATCCTCCACTGGTGCTCGGTATGAAATACCAGAGAGCCATGGACGCCATACAGGAGGGCTCCCTCAATGTAGGCAGGACCGTGTTTGACAGCACCGTGAAGGATTACGCCGACTCGCTCGCCGCAGTGGTGTGGCAGCAGCGTCCCGCAGGCGTGGAGCCTACGGCGGTGCGCATGGGTACCGAAGTGAGCATCTGGCTCACCCTCGATACTTCCAAGGTCCCCATTATAGAATTCACCGAAATGGAAGACTGATGATTGATGAGGAACTCCTCATAGGGCAGGACCCCGAACCCCTCGAAGACGAGGAACAGGGTATGTTCGAGCATTTCCGGCTCGTGGCCGATCCAGGCCAGGCCCCGGAGCGTCTCGACAAGTTCATGACCCAGCATCTTGAGGACACCTCACGTCATCGCGTGCAGTGCGCCATCAAGCAGGGCTATGTCCTGCTCGGCGACAAGCCCGCCAAGGCCAACATGACAGTGCGTCCCGGCGACGTGGTGCGCTTCGTGATGCCTTACCGCAGGCGCGGCACTGAGATTATCCCCCAGGACATCCCGCTCGATATAGTATATGAGGATGCCGATTTGCTGGTCGTCAACAAGCCCGCCGGCATGGTAGTGCATCCCGGACACGGCAACTATGACGGCACCCTCGTGAACGCCCTTGCCTGGCATATGGGCCTCAGGGAGGCTCCTGAGGGCGGGGATGAGCGCATGGGAGTGCTGGTGCACCGCATCGACAAGGATACCAGCGGCCTGCTGGTGGTCGCCAAGAACGACGAGGCCCAGCTCGGGCTCGCCGGACAGTTCTACGAGCATTCCATAGAGCGCAAATACCGCGCGATAGTCTGGGGTGACCTCTCCGAAGACAGCGGCACCGTGGATGCTTATATCGGCAGGGATGCTTCGGACCGCCTGCGCTTTGCCGTGACTGACGATCCCGACAAAGGCAAGAGGGCGGTGACCCACTGGAGGGTGATGGAGCGTTTCGGCTTCGTGACCCTCGTGGAATGTGTCCTCGAGACCGGCCGCACCCACCAGATACGCGTACACATGGCCTCCCTTGGACATCCTATTTTCGGCGATGAGCGTTACGGCGGCAGGGAGATACGCAAGGGTACCATATACGCCAGATACGCCCAGTTTATACGCAACTGTTTCGAGCTCTGCCCCAGGCAGGCCCTGCATGCGGGAGTGCTGGGATTCGTGCATCCGGTGACGGGCAAGACCCTTCATTTCGAGGCCCCGCTGCCTGGCGATATGACCAAATTACTTGAGAAATGGCGCAATTACACTGTAAACATGTCGCTCTGACCATCCTGCTGACTCTGGCCGGATTCGCCGCCGGAGCTGCGGATTCGCTCAGAGTATCGCTTCTCACCTGCTCTCCCGGGACCGAGGTATGGAGCCAGTACGGCCATACTGCAATACGGGTGCAGAACTTCACCAGTGGCGCCGATGTCACTTTCAATTACGGTCTGTTCGACTTCTCATCGCCGCATTTTATATGGCGTTTCTGTACGGGGGAGACCGATTATCTGGTGGCCGGGACCTCCACGCAGTGGTTCCTGCAGGGCTATGCCGAGGAGGGACGCAGCGTCACCGAGCAGGAGCTGGACCTCACCCCTGAGGCCAGGGAAGCCATCACGGGGGCACTGGTCGTAAACTGCCTCCCGGAGAACAGGACCTACCGCTACAATTTCTTCTACGACAACTGCGCTACCCGCGTACGCCACATGGTTGAGGACCATTGCGGGGAGTTGATAGACTATAGGACCGAGCCGGTGTTCGGCACCTTGCGTGACGCACTGAAGTACTATACCCGAAATTATCCCTGGTCCGGCTTCGGCATTTCGCTGCTGATTGCAGCTCCCGCCGACAGACCATCCGGCTTCGAGGAGGAGATGTTCGCCCCCGAGGTGATGATGGAAGGATTCGCAACGGCTATGATAGGGGAGCGTCCTCTGGTCAGCGACACCTGCGTGCTTGTGGAGAAGGACCCTTCGAAGGTGCCTGCCTCCCTGCCGCTGCCTTCGCCTCAGCTGTGCTTCTGGGCCCTGTTTGCGGCCGTGCTGGCAGCCACCGTCGTTGGGCTGTACAAGGGCAGGCAGCTTCGCGGGATAGACATCGCCCTGATGCTCCTGCTGGGTGTTGCGGGAGTGATACTCTTTTTCTTCAACTTCTTCTCAGCCCATCCGGCTACATCGCCCAACTGGCTGCTGACCTGGGCCAATCCTCTGGCTATGGTGCTCGGCATAATGCTGTGTTTCAGGAGTTTCCGCAATTCTCGCGCGGCTTCGCTGCTCCTTGCGCTGTGGCTGCTGCCCCTCGCGGCAGGGGCCGTGGCATGGATTGCCGGGGTGCAGTATTTCCACCCCGCCCTGCTTCCGCTGATGCTGTCGGTTGCTGCGAGGAGTGCTGTCTGTATCCCAGGATTACTAAATACTAGAAAAGCGTAGGATGACTGTCGTCAAGTGACGAGAGCACCTGCTCCATCGTCGCCCTGCGTATGAGCGCGGAGCGCGACGAGACCTTGAAGCGGCGGCAGTATTCACGCACGGCTTCAAGCTCCTTGTCGTTGAGGAGAACGGATACCCTGTGCTTGCGGCGAAGTGACGCTTTCTGCTTCAGGAGATACTCGGGATCGATGCCCTGTACTTTATTCTTGCGTGCCATCGGGAGCAAATATAGCAATAATATCCAGCATTTCAGCAAGATTCTCCGGTTCGAGGCGTCGGCCAAGCACAGTGCCGTCTTCGGAGATGAGATAGAGCCGTGGGGTTGAGATGACTCCGTAGAGCACCTGGTAGTTGCTCTCGAACTCCGGGTCCCAGAGGTGTATGAGGTGCACCTTGGGGTTCTGAATCACGAAGTTCGACCTGAACTGCGCCCACTCCCCGGCATCGGAGCCGCAATAGACGGCTGTGAAGTCCAGCTCCGGCTTGCTCGCATCCAGCACTCCCGGGAGAGCTGCTGTGAAGAGGCGGCATTTGGAGCAGTCAGGCCTGTGGAAATACAGGACGCTGAGGCGCCCCTCGGAGGGGATGCGGTGCTTGTTGCCCTCAGGGTCGGCGAGCTCCGTCACCGGTGCCTGCATGCCCAGGAGCGTGCTGCGGTTGAATTTGGCGAACACTTCCGCCGCCATGAGGTCGAATTCTCCCCGCATCTTCACTATGCCGGGCTCGAACCATTTGTCATAGATGTGTATGGCTACCGCCTCTTCGCCCATCAGGGGAGCATCGACATAGTGCTCGTACAGATGGAGCGCAATGTGCTGACGCACAAGCGAATCGGAGGCGCTGCCGATGAGGAAGTCCACTTCTCCGCACTTGGTCTCCAGACTCTCCGCCATCATGGCCTCGCAGTAGCTGTCCATCAGACTGTCCAACCTTGCAAAGACCGTTGAGTCGGGGATTCCGGCTCGCGCTTCGCTTGCCCGGAATGACTCATTGTCGTCATTCCGGACGGAGCCCGAAGGGCGGAGATCCGGAATCTCCTTGGCCTTCCGGGCCGTCCCGCACCCCGCAACGAGCAGGAGCGCCGCCAGTATGAGCGCAAGCTTACGCATCGGGAATCTCCACTCCGGGCACCGTGAACAGCGATGTGTCGCCCTTGTGTGACAGGATGTCCCTCACCGCCGAGGAGGAAATGTGAGCGAATTCCTGCGCGGTAGGGATGATTATGGTCTCAATCTCCGGAGCGAGCCTTCGGTTGGCGTCCGCGATGCTCCTCTCGGTCTCGAAGTCAAGCATGTTGCGTACGCCCCTCACTATGTGGCGTATTCCGAGCCTGCGGCAGATGTCAATTGTAAGACCGTCATACTGAATTACTTCCACGCCCTTGAGGCCGCGTACGGACTGCTGTATTATGTCGAGTTTCTGCTCGGACGAGAAGAATCCGCGTTTGTCCTGGTTGATACCCACCGCCACCACGACTTCGTCGAACATGGTGAGGGCCCTGCGGAGTATGTTGAGGTGACCTGCGGTGAATGGGTCGAAGGATCCCGGGAATAGCGCTTTGGTGTTCATAATTGCCAGTTTATAGGAGTTTTGCCCTCTGCGGAGAGCAAGGCGTTGCATTTACTGAAATGCCTGCAGCCGAAGAACGCGCCGCGGGCGAGGGGTGAAGGATGAGCTGCTTCGAGTACATGGCAGCTGGAAGTGTCGATGAGCTCGCGTTTGCTGCGGGCGTAGTTGCCCCAGAGCATGAATACAGTCCCTGGACATCGCTGTGAGACTGTGCGTATCACCGCGTCGGTGAACTGTTGCCAGCCAAGGCCGCTGTGCGATGTGGGCTCGCCGCTGCGCACGGTCAGTACTGCGTTGAGAAGCAGCACTCCCTGCCGTGCCCAGGGTTCGAGGTCGGTGTTCCCTGACATGCTGATGCTGAGGTCTGTCTCAATCTCGCGGAAGATGTTGCGAAGCGACGGCGGAGCCTGTACGCCCTGAGGCACCGAGAAGCAGAGGCCCATCGCCTGGCCAGGTCCGTGATAGGGGTCCTGACCGAGGATTACAGCCTTGACTTCAGGCAGGGGAGTCAGCTCGAAGGCGCGAAATATCCTCGGTCCAGGAGGGTAAATCACCCTCCCGGCGGCCTTCTCCTCATGGAGCGACCGGACCAGACCCTCGAAATAGGGTTTGTCGAATTCCGGCGCCAGCGCTTCCCGCCAGCTGTCTTCGATCCGTACAACCATAGTCATTCCGGGCCCCACCCGGAATCCCTTAAAAAATAAATTTCAGTACATCATCAATGGTCTCGACATAGTGGAAGTCAAGCCCCTTGATGTAAATATCCTTGATATCCTCGATGTCGCGGCGGTTCTGCTCGGAGATGACGATGGTCTTGACTCCGGCCCGCTTGGCGGCCAGTATCTTCTCCTTGATGCCGCCGACCGGCAGCACGCGCCCGCGCAGGGTCATCTCGCCTGTCATCGCGATATGCTTTTTCACGGCCTTGCCGCGCAGCGCCGACACCATTGAGCTCACCATGGTGATACCTGCAGAAGGACCGTCCTTGGGAGTTGCTCCCTCGGGCACATGGACATGTATGTCCTTCTTTGCGAACTCCTCGGCCGTCATTCCGGCGTATTCGGGATGAGCCTTGATGTATTGGTAGGAGATGGTGGCGGACTCCTTCATCACGTCGCCGAGGTTGCCCGTCATGGTCATGGCGCCCTTGCCTTCGCTCACCGAGCTCTCCACAAAGAGGATTTCGCCGCCCATCTGTGTCCATGCGAGACCGGTCACCACGCCGGGGGCTTCGTTGCCCTTCTGGTCGTCGTGAAATGCTGTCGGCAGGCCCAGATATTCCTTGAGGTGCTCCGCCTTGATGGTGGCGGGACGCTCCTCTTCGAGGGCAATCTTCTTGGCGGTGACGCGGGCGATCTTGGCAATCTGCTTCTCAAGACCGCGCACGCCGCTCTCGTGTGTATATTTGTCTATAATCTCCTTGATGCAGGCAGCGTCTATCTTGAGGCTTCCCTTGGGCAGTCCGTGTTCCGATATCTGCTTGGGTACGAGGAAGTGACGTGCTATCTGCGCCTTTTCCTCTGCGAGATAGCCGGTCACGTTGATTACCTCCATACGGTCCAGCAGGGCAGGCTGTATGGTCGATATGCCGTTGGCCGTCGTGATGAACATCACCTTGCTCAGATCGTAATCCTGATCCAGGTAGTTGTCGTGGAAGGCGTTGTTCTGCTCCGGATCGAGGGCCTCGAGCAGTGCGCTTGAAGGGTCGCCCTTAAAGTCAGAAGACAGTTTGTCAATCTCGTCCAGCACTATCACCGGATTGGATGTACCGGCCTTGGCTATGCCGTTCAGTATCCTTCCAGGCAAGGCACCCACATAGGTCTTGCGGTGTCCGCGTATCTCGGCCTCGTCGTGCATACCGCCGAGCGAGATGCGTATGTACTTGCGTCCCAGAGCCTTGGCTATGGATTTGCCGAGGCTGGTCTTGCCGACGCCCGGAGGGCCGTAGAGGCAGAGTATGGGCGACTTCATGTTGCCCTTGAGCTTGAGCACCGCGAGATACTCTATTATAC
>CAMZEI010000041.1 GCA_947305815.1 uncultured Bacteroidales bacterium
GGCGTTCTTTGCAGTCTCGAGGTTGGCGTTGGCTGTGCTGAGAGCAGCCTGGATGTCAGCTGCTACCTGAGCCTTGTCAGCCTTGTCGGCCTTGAGAGCGGCGAGTTCAACCTCGGCCTGGCTCTGGAAGGCTTCCAACTTAGCGACGGCTGTCTTAAGGGATTCAATCTGCACGAGGGCATTGTCGGCCTTTTCATTAACGCCGTTGATGTCCTGTGAGAAATCCTTAGTACAGCCAGTGTACACAAGTGCTGCGCAAGCGAGTGCGAACACTGATGCAATTCTGAAGATTTTGTTCATAAGGATTAAAATAAATTAAAAAAGTGTTAGTTAAACTATATTGTCTATTTACTTAGTATACACACTGTTACACGTCAGCCTGCCGATTGTCGGGGCCAATCCACCCCGGGCAATAAACAGTATAACGCACAAAGTTAGTGAGAAAAATAAATTTATGCAACAAAAACAGTTAAAAAAGTTAGTATGTACGCGTATCGCAGGGGTTTTGCCCGCAATACATATATATAGATGCAAGGGGTTGCAAAGATGTTGCATGGCGTTTGAGATTCCGGGGCAAGCCCGGAATGACTAAAGGGGTCAAGCCCGGAATGACTAAGGGGGTCAAGCCCGGAATGACCAAGGACCGGGAAGGGGCCGGAATGCTATATTATTTGGAGATATTAAATAAAATATGTAATATTGCACGATATTACGTGATTTGGCTATAATCCATTTGAACGGCAACAATATTCAACAAATTCATAATTATGAAAAAAGCTTTATTGATTCTCACTTCTGTCCTGGTGCTTGCAGCTAGCGCAAATGCACAGGATACCTTCTATCCGGGCTGGCAGTTTGGTGTCAAGGCCGGTGCAACCTATTCCGCAGGTGAGGCGTCCTTCAGCGACATGCTCTCCATCCCTGCAGTCGGCATCAACGCAGGTTATCAGTTCACTCCTGTATTCACCCTCCGCGGTGAGCTCAGCGGATTCCAGTCCAAGGGCGCAGTCGTGACCAGCGTCACCGACGTGTACAAGTTCAACTATGGCCAGCTCGACCTCGATGCAGTGTTCGACATCGCCAACATATTCGGCTACAAGCAGCGCAGGCTCCTCAACCCCTACGTCTTCGCAGGTATCGGAGCAAATGTACGCTTCAATAATGCTGAGGCAAACGCCCTGAAGGCCAAGTTCTACAACACCGATTATCTCTGGGACGCTCCCGTAGCATCTCTCACCGGCCGCGTCGGCGCAGGTGTTGATGTACGCCTCAGCAACGCAGTGAAGCTCTTCCTCGAAGTTGCAGACAACGTCTACAGCGACAAGTTCAACTCCAAGAAGAACGAAGATCCTTCCGCAAAGCTCTTCGGCGCCATCGAGTGCGACTACAACCTCACCGCATTCCTCGGACTCAAGCTCACTCTTGGGCAGGCTTCCAAGATCGCCGCAGCAGAGGCCGCAGCAGCAGCTGCAGCAGCAAAGGCTGAGGCAGACCGTCTCGCAGCCGAGAGGGCAGCAGCCGAGAAGGCAGCAGCTGAGAAGGCAGCAGCTGAGAAGGCTCGCGCAGAAGCTGAGGCAGCCCGCCTCGCAGCCGAGAAGGCAGCAGCCGAGAAGGCAGCAGCCGAGAGGGCAGCAGCCCGCAAGATTGAGCAGCACGTGCTCTTCGTAATCGGTCAGACCAAGATCCGTCCTTCCGAGACCCAGAAGGTCCAGGACGTCATCGACATCCTCAACACCTATCCTGAGGCAGTCGTCACCGTCACCGGTTATGCTGATAAGAACACCGGTACTGCAAAGCGCAACCAGTTCCTCTCCCAGAAGCGTGCTGAGAACGTAGCAAAGGCCATCGAGGCAGCCGGCATCTCCGCTGACCGCATCTCCGTCAACTACGTTGGTGACACCCAGAAGGTGAGCGAGGTTCCCGCTGAGAACCGTGTCGCTGTCTGCATCACGAAGTAATTAGATTCCGGGTCAAGCCCGGAATGACTACAATAAAACCCGAGCTGCAAAGCCCGGAATGACGAAAAGGCTCGGTTTTTGACCGAGCCTTTTCTTTTATAGTCATTCCTGGCTTGTATAGTCATTCCTGGCTTGTATATTCCTGGCTTGTATAGTCATTCCGGCCGTAGAGCCGGAACCTCCTAAAGCATCGCCTCAAGTCTGGAAAGAAAGCGTGAGAGGCGTTCGGAATTAAAGGCGGCGGTACGCTCTGGGACGGTAGCTATATTGTGCTCCATATATGATGCGTTGAGCAGCATGCCTCCGCCGAGTATTGCATTTACCCAGTTGCCCTCGAGGAACTGCCATACTGTAAGTGCAGCCCCTGCATAGCTGAGCACTGTCACACCGGGCCAGGCGGAGTCACCTATATATAAATGTCCGAGAGGCGGAAGCATGGACAGCATGGTGGCCAGTCCCTCACTGCGAGGATTGGGTGCATCACGGAAAAGAATCCGCAGATCCTCCTCCCTGTCAGGGCGGAGGGCAATTGCAACCGCAAGGGCTTCATCAAAACGCCCGACAGAAGCCAGTGTGAGGACTGCCAGGATGGAGGGTTCCGCAACATCCGGGCCCAGAGAGGCTGCGGCAGAAGCATAATCCCCCATTCGATACTGCGCAAGCGCCCTCATTCGGCCGGAGCGGACGTGTTCCTCCTCTGTGAGGGCATATAACCGTAAGCGGTCCAGGGCATCGAGAGCTTCGTCATACCTTGCAAGCTCTATAAGAAACTCAGCGCGACTCAGCAGGGCCGCGTTGGCCACGGCAGGAGAGGCGCCCTCGAAGAGCACCCTCTCACATTCCACGGCTTCCAGAGCCTGCGCCCTAGCGGAAAACGCTGCGCAAAGGAATATGGATATGGTACATGACAAGCGCAGAAGTCTCATCATTGAATTCACTTGCATGGAGGCCTACGCTTACGTAAGCCCCATATATATTACCTATATAAAAAGAAAGAAATGCCGAGCCTGCGAGTATAGTGCGCCAGGAACCAGCACCGTATTTATGCCAGGTAAGGGCGGTAACCGTCCCAAGGGCACCTACGGTAAGGAAGGCTGAAAGAGCTTCGGGGAGGCTGCCGGCATAGAGCTGACCGGCACCGGGGAGTACGGCAGACATTGCTGCAGCGCCAAGCGGGGACTTGCTCCTGCGGCCGGAAAGCGACTTGGCGATATCATCAAGGGCCCTCTGAGAGTCAGTGAGTGCATAATCACTGTAAGTAAAGTCTGAAGCATATCCCCGATACGCCGCAACATCCCCCTGCAGCAGACTCAGCCCGGACAGCTGAAGACTTGCCAGCTCCTTATGGGGTCCGGTGTAATTCTTAAGAGCAGAGGCGGCTTCATCAGTACGACCCAGATGTGCTTTGGCAACAACGCTGTAAAACAGCGCCGGCTCCAGGCAGGAGGAGCTGAGATAGCTGTCTGCCGCTTCCAGCTGCAGGTCTTCGAAGAGCGCACGGCCCCGCAGGTACGCCAGGGTGTCCGAAGGCACGAAATCCGGCTGGGCAAGCAGGACCAGCGCATCCGTGCGCAGACGCCTTTCGAGCAGATAATAGATGAAATCTGCCTCCCGGGAGGCATAGCGTGGATTCATGCTACCTTCGAAGGTCACTTGGGATATGGGCTGCCATACGGAGGGCTTGATTACGACAGATTCAATGGCATGCCTTCCGGCGTGACCGATGCGTGAATTGCGCATCAGACTGTCGGTAAAGGAGAAGGGACCGCGCACCGCCTGCGCGTTCATTATCGTGGAGCAAAGCAGGAGGAAGCAGAGCAGTATGCCCGTCCTTCTCACTTCAGCAGAGGATTCTTGGAAGGGATGGCGCCCGAAGGCACCTTGAAGTCAAATTCGGGCTCCTGGGAGCCGACGGCTAAGTTGGTATAGAGCGTCCTGGTCACGGTCGAATCCTTACCATCCTTAACATAATCTATTGCCGTAACTCTGGAGGGGAAGACAAAACGGGACGCGTAGTCGTAACCCGAAAAATAGGACTTGCTCAGTACCTTGCCGGCAAGATCGCGGTACTCCGCATAGATTGGCAGGAAGTCCTTGAGTACCACAACCACAACGGGGACATCGCCCTTACGGGATGTCCTGAAAGTCCGCTTCACAATACCGTCCTCCTCGGGCACCGAGGATTCCATGAGATATCCAAAGGCAGACAGGCCCAGATCTGAAGAGCGTCCTGAAAGAAAGATATACAAGAGCTCGTCCCTGGTGGAGTAATCGTCACTGCGCGTACTGTAAACTTCGTTGGAAGCGGGAGAATAGACAGTGAGCTCTCCATTTAGATTGGAGACGGTGACGCTCCGGGCTGGATAATTGAAAACGGTCACCACGCGCCCGCCTGCCTGGCAGAATACGCGTTTGGTGACCGTCGTAACTTTACCATCCATCATCGACTTGATTTCCACATCGGCAGCCACTCTGTTCTGTGCGTTGGAAAGGACACAGAAGAGAAGTGCCACCAAAACGGATATCAAGCGTCCGGACAGCACTTTAAATCCACATGAAGAACTTGGTGTTGCCGTAGTACTGGCTAAGTCCGCTGCCATCTACAAGCCCAACAATCTCAACAATGAGGTCAATGAGGGGCACTACACCGAAAATACCTCCGAAAGTAAAGGTATAAGCGGCCCACATCCACTTGGATGTGCCCATGTAGTGACGGTGAATACCTAATCCGCCAAGCACGAAGGTAAGTGCGATTGCGACACCATCATTCTTAGAGCTGACACTGTCGGAAGCCGGAGCGGAGACAGGGACGGAAGCCATCATGTCCATGGGAGAAATCTCAACAGAAGCCTCGATGGCTGCATCGATAGCTGCATCGTTGATGGTGTAATCAGCTGCAGATGCTACTGCGCAAGCTGCAAAAGCTGCAATGAGAACTACTAAAAGCTTTTTCATAATAGAAAATTGTTAGATAGTACAAATATAACCAAAAAATCAAAAAGCTGTCCTATCTGCCTTGCGCGCACGGCTGCGCTCCTGCCAGGAGGCAAAGGAGCAGTAGATTGTAGGTATCAGGACCAGGGTAACCAGAGTCGAAACGGAGAGACCCCAGCAAACCGTAATACCGAGAGGCCGCCACATCTCGGCGCCTTCTCCCTGACCGAGGGCAAGAGGCAGCATGCCGAGCACGGTGGTGAGGGTGGTCATAAGTATTGGCCTCAGACGGCTGCGGGCTGCAGTTACAGAAGCCTCCACAACACCCATGCCTCTCTCGCGGCAGAGTATGGTGTAATCAATCAGGACTATACCGTTCTTGACCACAATGCCGAGCAGGATTATTATGCCTATGAGGCTCATTATGCCGAGCGCCTGTCCGGAAGTCCAGAGGCCGATGAGCACGCCCACGGCGGCGAAAGGCACGGAGAACATAATCACGAACGGCGACATGAAGGATTCGAACTGCGAAGCCATCACCATATAGACGAGCAGCACAATCAGGATTATGAGCAGTATCATGCTGGAGAACATCTCCTGCTGCTCCTCATAGTCGCCGGCAATCTCTACATATATATTAGAAGGTATATCGGCTTCGTCGATAAGACCGCGGCACACTTCCACCGCTTCGGACAGGGCGGAGCCTCGGGCGACTATGCCGGTGATGGAGATAAGTCTCTCACGGTCCTGACGCTCGATGGTGGGAGGCACCAGGGCCTCTACCACGGTGCCGAGCTCCTTCATGCGCACAGGCTGGCCGGCGGCATTGTAGACCACTATATTCTCGATATCCTCGACGCTGGTGCGGAACTCCGGAGCGTAGCGCACACGGATATCGTATTCCTCACCTTCTTCGCGGTAGAATGAGGACACCGAGCCTGACATGGCGGCGCTGAACGCCGAACCTGCGGTAGTGGAGTTGAGTCCGTTGAGCGCAAGCTTGGTACGGTCGAAGTCTATGCGGTATTCGGGGGTATATTCGTCGCGGCTCAGCAGGGCCTGAGCGAATTTGGGAGACTGGAGCATGCCGGCCTGTATGGTCTTGGCCACTGCCTCGGTCTCCTGAAAGTCGTATCCGTATATCTCAAGCTTGATACTCGATGCGCCGCCCATCATACCCATGCCTTCGGACACATTGCCCTTCTTGATCTCGGGATAGCGCTTGATGATGCCGCGGATGACGTCGGCAATCTCGTAGATACTGCGCTCGCGGTCCTCCATGGAGCCTATGTTGATGTTCATGGTAACCACGTTGGTACCGTTGTTGCGCATGGAGGCGAAGGCGTTGTCGGAATCGGCCTGACCGAAAGTGTAGTTGGCAATCACTATCTCAGGGACGGCTTCGACCACATCAGCGTAGAAACTCTCGATAAATTCCCTCGTAGTCTCCTGCCCGGTACCGGCCGGCAGCTCCAGAGACACCTGCAGGCGGCCGCCGTCAGAAGCCGGGAAGAACTCGGTCTTGAGGCCGGATGCGATGGGGATAACCGCGAGGAATATCACGACGGCACCCAGCACCACCACGGTCCTGTGCGAAGTACACCAGGCGATAAGACGGGCATAGCCGTGAGATATGGCATCGAGGAAGCGGCCTATGGGGCCGAATATGGCATTGTGCAGCTTGCCTGTCTTGGGACCTGCCTTGAGCCAGCGGGAGCACAGCATGGGGACTAAGGTAAGTGCCGCCACGGTGGAGACCACCATGATGATGGAGACTATCCATCCGAGCTGGCGGAACATGATGCCGGCGAGTCCGTTGAGCATGGTAAGCGGCAGGAACACGCAGAGCATCGTAAGCGTAGAGGCTATTACGGAGATTGCGACCTCGGAAGTAGCATGCACCGCAGCCTCCTTGGGCTTCTCTCCCCTCTCCAGGTGCGTGGAAACATTCTCCAGCACCACTATGGCATCATCCACCACCATGCCTATCGCTATGGACAGGGCCGACATGGAGACTATGTTGAGGGTATTGCCTGTCGCGTAGAGGTAGATAAGCGAAGCCAGCAGCGCCACAGGGATGGAGAGCACGATGATAAAGGTCGCCCTCCACCTCCCAAGGAACACGAACACCACGAGCATAACGACCAGGAAGGTGATGATGATGGTGTCGCGCAGGGACTTGATGGTATTGATGATGTTGATGGAGCCGTCCACGACGATAGTGATGTCTATGTCGGAGGGAAGGTTCTTCTTGATCTCGGCGAGGGTCTTCTTGACTCCGCGGATGACATTGACGGTATTGGCTCCTGACTGCTTCTGGATAACTATCTGGGCGGAGCGTACTCCGTTGGTGTAGGACTCCTGCTCCTTCTCCTTGGCGCCGTCATGCACAGTCGCCACATCCCTGAGATATACAGTGCGGCCCTGATAGGTGCCTACTACTATGTCGAGAAGCTCCGAAGGGTCGGTAAACTCCTTCTGGATGCGGAGGTTGTAGGCATTGGAGCCAATGTCAATGTTGCCTGAGGGGAGGTTGCGGTTCTCTGCTGCGATTATCTGGGAGATAGCCGATACGGACAGCCCGTATGCCTGCAGGCGCGTAGGGTCGCAATAGACCTGGATCTCGCGGGTAGGGGCTCCCGAGCAGGATACAGTACCGACGCCGGACACCCTCGCGAGCGGGGTGCAGACCTTGTCGTCCAGAATCTTGTCAAGCCCGGGGAGGGATTCGTCAGCTGTAGCGGACAGGAACATGATGGGCATGTCCTCCGCGCTGAACTTGAAGATAATCGGGACGCTGGCTCCGTCCGGAAGGCTGGTATTGACCATGTCCAGCTTGTCGCGGACTTCGTTGGTCGCCGCTTCGATATCAACTCCGTATTCGAACTGCACCGTGAGGATGGAGACATTCTCGCGCGAGCGCGAATCCAGCTCCTTGAGATGGCTTACGCCGTTGAGAGCGTTCTCGAGCACCTTGGTGAGGTTGACTTCGACATCAGAGGCGCTGGCTCCCGGATAGGAAGACATCACCATGATGACGTTGGAGTCGAATTCCGGGAACTGCGCTATGCTGGTCCTCGACAGGGAGAAGCCTCCGAGCACCATGAAGGCCACGAACACTAGGGCCGTGGTCACGGGATGCTCAACCGCTGTTCTGTAGATGCTCATCTTAGTCCAGTACTTTCACTTTTGCTCCTGCAGTAAGTCCCACTGTGCCGCTCACGACGACCTGGTCGCCCTCGTCAAGACCGGAGAGTATCTCGGTATCGGCGCCGAGGGTGCGGCCGAGGGTGACGATGCGCGAAGCTACGGTGCCGTCCGCGCCCACAACGAACACGGACCTCTGGCCCGAGCCCTGCTGCTTGAGGATTGCGGTATCGGGGATTACTATGCTGTCATTGGTGCCGAACACGATGCGTACGCGTGCGTACATGCCGGGACGCAGGGTGCGGTAGTTGTTGGGGACCACCACTTCGACCTGCACCGTGTGGGTCGCAGGATCGATGGTGGGATATACGCGGGCTATACTGCCGCTGAAGGTCACTCCGGGGACTGCATCGGCGATAATGGATACCGAATCCCCCTTGCGGACGCGGGTATAGTCAGTCTCGGAGACCGCAACCAGGAGCTTCACCGGGGTAATCTGCTGCACTACGAATATGGGCATGGACATGGCGTACATGTCGGCCTCGTCGTAATTGCGGGCGGAGACAACTCCGTCCACGGGCGAACGGAGTATGGTATTCTCAACGAGATTGTCGTAGCTGCGGCGGCTCACCTCGTAGGCAAGCTGCAGGGCTTCGAAATCTGATGCAGAGACACCGCCCTGCTGATAGAGGCTGCGTACGCGGCTGAGCTCGGTGGAATCGTTGACCAGCTTGAGGCGGGCCTGCTCCAGGCTAAGGCGGTCCATCTCGGCGAGGACCTGACCCTTACGCACGAAATCACCTACTTCGACATTGATGCGGCGTATGCGGCCTGCCGTCTGGGAGACTATATTGTTGGTCACAAAGGCCTGGACGGTGGAGGAGTACACCGCGTCCTGAGTGACTTTCTGGCGTGATGCCACGACGGTCCTCACCGAACGGGGGCCAGCCTCAGCGGTAGTGGCGGCGGTGGTGGAAGCCTTCTTGCCGGTGCAGGCGACAAGCGCCAGAGCTGCTGCGGCGATGATTGCAATTGACTTGATATTCATGGTGGTTGTCATTATTCGGCTGTATAATCTGCACCCAGAGTCTGCTCCAGACCTGTCTTGGCTGCGAGATAATTGTATACGCACTGCGAGCTGCTGAGGCGCGACTGGGTTAGAGCCAGCTGCGCGTCTCCGAGGTCGGTGAGGGTGCTGCGGCCGACTTCGTAAGAGGAAGCCGCTATGTCATAGGCCTTGGACGCGGTGGCGACGGCCGCCTGGGCTGCGCCGTAGCTCTTGACCGCTGTCTCCATGGTGGTGATATACTGACGGAGGGCTATGCGGAGCTGCCTCTCGGCCTCCTGGCGCTGGATAGCGAACTCGGCCTGCTGGACCTTGGCCTGGCGGAGCTGATTGAGGCGCTTGCCGCCTGAGAAAATGGGTATCTGCAGGGTGAGGCCAACGTACGAATAGGGAGACCATCTGTACGAACGGAACTCGAAGTCGTTGGCCATGGCGTTGTAGTTGTAGGCGAACGCGAGGCTGAGCGAGGGCAGGTAGGCGTCCTGCTGTATCCTCACCGCGGAGGCGAGCTGCTCTGCCTGAATGGCCAGCTGGCGGAGGGTGGAGTTGCCGGAGAGGTCCGGAGATTCCGGGTCAAGCCCGGAATGACTACAAGAAGTCATTCCAGCCGTAGAGCTGGAATCTAATTCGGAGACGTAGTCTGAGAGGGAGCCGGCAACGTCGATTTCAGTATCAAGGTCAATCCCCATCACCGCCTTGAGCTGCCAGAGGGCGATATCGACGGATGCCTCTGCGTTGAAGAGGTTGGGGACCGTATTCTCGAGGTTGGCACGCGCACGGGTGAGATCAAGCTCGGAGGCCTTCTGAGCGTGATATTTCATCTCTGTTGTGCGGAAGTTGCGGGCGGCGTTGTCAAATACTTCACCATATACCTCGCGCACTTCCTTGGCGAGCAGGACTCCGTAGAATGCCTGCTTGACCTGCGAAACCATGTCAAGGCGCGAGGCGCGGGCCTTCTCTACCGCAAGCTCAACGTCGCTTCCGCTGACGCGGATACTCTCCCAGAGCTGGAAATTAACTATGGGCATGGCAGCCGAGACACCTGCAGTCCAGGTATTGAGTCGGCCAATTGCTATTCCGTCAGAAGGACCGGAGTCCTCCCCTGTCATGCCGCCTAGGTTGAAGCCGCCGTCCATGTACATGACCTGCTTCTTGATGGTCCTCTGGTAGGCAGAGGAAGCGTCTATCTGAGGGAAAAGGGAGGCGTAGGTGCCGCGCTGGGCGTACTTTGTGCGGGTAATCTCGGCATCTGCCACCTTGACGGAGGCGTTCTCGCTGAGTGCTACTTTCAAGGCATCCTCCAGGGTAAAAACCGTTGGCTGCGCGGAGGCATTGACTGCGAAGACCGCGAGGAGCAATGCGACAAGTGATATCTTTTTAGTCATTTCACTACTAACAAAAGATTCCGGGTCGCGCTACGCTTGCCCGGAATGACTATTTCTCCGTTTCTTCGGCCGAAGAGCCGGAATCTTTGCCGGAGAAGAAGCGCCACTGGAACAATATCAGGTAAAAGGCACCGACGGTGACGCAACTGTCGGCGACGTTGAATACCGGCTGGAAGAAGATGGTCTGCCCGAAGGAATCCCTGATGAGCGGGAAATACAGCATGTCCACTACCTTGCCGAACATGAAAGGAGCGTAATCCCAGATGAGTCCGTAGAAGAGACAGTCGACTATGTTGCCAAACGCACCGGCGGTTATGAGGGTAAGTCCCACAACTACGCCGGTAGGAGTCGCCGGATTCTTCAGCAGCTTGGAAATCCACCACACCAGGCCTCCGAACAGCACAATTCGGAAAAGGGACAGGAGCAGTTTGCCGACCCATCCTCCGAAGGCCATGCCGAAAGCCATGCCTTCGTTCTCAACGAAACAGATGCGGAACCACTCTCCAAGTACATAAATCTGCTGCCCGAGGTCCATATTCGTCTTGACCAGGACCTTGGTTATCTGATCGACTATGACGAGAAGGACGCCGAGTATGATGAGCTTCGCTCCTTTGGAGAGAGGGCGCGCCATCAGTTCTTACCGGACTTGGCAAGCATCTCCTTGGCCTCAACGGTAAGCGTTGCGTGAGGGACGAGCCTCAGGCGCTCCTTGGGTATGAGCTTGCCGGTGACGCGGCAGATGCCGTAGGTCTTGTTCTCGATACGGACAAGGGCCGCTTCGAGATTCTTGATGAACTTGTACTGGCGCTGGGCGAGGTTGCTGGCTTCCTCTTTGGAAAGCTGGTTGGCACCGTCGTCCTCAACGGTACGGAAGGAGGGAGAGGTATCCTCAATGTCGTTGTTGCCTCCGTGCATTACAACCTCACGGAGGGTATTGTATTCGGCCTTGGCGGCTTCGAGCTTCTCAAGGATTATAGCCTTGAACTCCTCGAGCTCAGCGTCCGAATAACGGGTTTTCAGGTCTTCTTCCATGTCTGTAATATCAGTTCCTTGTTACTTGTATGCTTACGCGGCCGTCCTCCCATTCGATGTCCTTTGCGGAGTCGGAAGCTTCCTCGATGGGCCTCAGGACTACATCCAGGGCAAGAGTCTGGGAAGCGAGGTACGACTTGTGCGTAAGTAGCGATGCGTCAAGCTGTCCAATGACACCCGCATCTGCAAATATAATCACATTTACTTTATCCGTGACATCAAAACCGCTGTCCTTGCGAATATTTTGTATGCGGTTCACGAGCTCACGGGCTATGCCTTCGGCGACGAGCTCAGGGGTGAGGGTCACGTCGAGGGCGAGAGTCATCGCGCCTTCGCTTGCCACGAGCCAGCCGGGCATGTCCTCGGAGATGATCTCGTAGTCTTCGGGCGTTATGGTTATGAGATTCCGGGTCGCGGTTTCACCTTGCCCGGAATGACTACCATCAGTCATTCCGGCCGAAGAGCCGGAATCTAGGTCGAAGGACCAGGTGCCGGCGGCCTGGATGGCGGAGATGGTCTGCTGGTCCATGGAGGCGAGCGCGGCGGCTATCTGCTTCATCGAGGAGCCGTAACGCTTGCCCAGGGTGCGGAAGTTGGGCTTAATCTTCTTGGTGATTATGCCTGTGGTATCGGAGATGAACTCGGCCTCCTTGACATTGACTTCAGTGAGCAGGAGGTCCTTGACCAGCTCCAGCTGCCCGCGGACCTTGTCGGAAAGCACGGGGATAACCAGCTTGGAGAGGGGCTGGCGGACCTTGATGGAGACCTTGCGGCGCAGGGCGAGTACCATGGAGGTGGCCTGCTGGGCAAGGGCCATGCGCTCCTCGAGATCCTGATCGATCATTGATTCGTCCACTTCGGGCATCTGGTGGAGATGCACAGACTGACTGTCTGCGGTAAGATCATGCCAGAGGCGGTCCATGAAGAAGGGAGCTATGGGTGCAGCGAGTACGGAGACATCCAGCAGGGCCTTGTACAGGGTGCTGTAAGCGGCCTGCTTGTCAGGAGTGAGGCCGCCGCCCCAGAAGCGCTTGCGGCCGAGGCGCACATACCAGTTGGACAGATGGTCGCAGACGAATTCCTGTATGAGGCGTCCTGCGAGGGTGATATCGTAGTCTTCGTAGGCGGCGCGCACGTCGCGGATGAGGCTGTTAAGCTTCGAGAGGATCCAGCGGTCG
>CAMZEI010000042.1 GCA_947305815.1 uncultured Bacteroidales bacterium
TGGGATTCATTCCGCGAATCAGCCGGAAGAGATGCTGTTTCAGTTAACTCAGGTCGCTGAGCTACCGGAACCGGAGGGTGAAGTGATGTTTAAGACGGACGACGGCCCCGGATTCCCGGAAATAGCGATCTGGCAGCGCCCCGACGGCTACCTGTTCAAGGTCTGCCCCCTCCCCGGCAAACCCGTCGCCGGCGAACTCCTCACCAGCGCCGACTTCTCCAGTGCGAGCCTCCATGTCACCGGCGTAGATGACCGCTTCGCCCTGGACAACGCCCTGATGCTGATGTTCGCCTTCTCCACTGCAAACCGCGGCATCCTCGAGATGCATTCGTCAGTGGTCAAACACGGCGGCCGCGGCTACATGTTCCTCGGCAACAGCGGCACCGGCAAGAGCACCCACAGCAGCCTCTGGCTCAAACACATACCCGACTGCGAGCTGCTCAACGACGACAACCCTATACTCCGCCTCATGCCCGACGGCAGCGCCCGCGTCTACGGCAGCCCCTGGAGCGGCAAGACTCCTTGCTACAAGTCTGACTCCGTCCCGGTGGGAGGCATCGTGAGGCTTCATCAGGCCCCTCACAACGTAATCAAGCGCCTCTCTCCCCTCGAATCCTACGCCTCGCTGATGTCCTCGGCCTCGTCATTCAGACCCTTCCCGGGACTCGCCGAAGGCTGGCACCGGACCCTCGAAGGACTGGTGGGAGTGGTCCCCTGCTACGACCTCGAATGTCTGCCGGACCGCAACGCCGCCCTCACCTGCCACAAAGCGGTAGCCGTTTTTTATAATCCCCAATAAATCAAGCACTTGCAGATTTGGTATCGGGATTTTTCCCTATAGTATTTTTGTAAAAGACAAATAATCAAATAGTTACAGAAAACGGCCACCGGGATGGACAAAAGGACTCTACCGAACGAGATACTGCTGGAAGAGGCGGCGACCCTCCTTGACGAGGGACGCGACGTGGTCATCATGCCCCGCGGCTCCTCCATGCTCCCATTTATCAGGGGTGACCGCGACACCGTGACGCTGCGCAAAATGCCCGGCGTCGCCGTCGGTGATATGTGTCTCGTGCGTCTCAAGGGCGAAGCCCGCTATGTGCTGCACAGAGTCATCTCGGTCGAAGGCAAGCGCATTACTCTGATGGGAGACGGCAACATCCGCGGCACGGAGTCCTGCACGACTGACGACGTAATCGGCACCGTCATCGCCATCCACAAACCATCCGGCCGTACCGTCACCCCCGGCTCCGGCCGCTTCTGGAGGAGGCTCCTCCCCGTCCGCCGCTGGATCCTCGCCTTCTATCACCGCTGGCTCTGGTGTGGAAACATACTTAGAGCTATTTGCAGAAAAATTTACTATCTTCGCGGAGCGAAAAAGTAGTGTAAATATGCGAATTAAAGAAGGATTCACGCTCCGCCACATGCTCGGCGAGCACGTCGTCGTCGGCGAAGGCCTGGCACAGGTCAATTTCAACAAGATACTTGCACTCAACGAGTCAGCCTCCTATCTCTGGGAAGCCGTCTCCGGCAAGGATTTCACCGAACAGGAACTCACTCAACTGCTGCTCGACAGGTACGAAGTAACCCCTGAGCAGGCCGCTGCGGATGTCGCCAAGCTCGTCGCCAGCTGGGAAGAGCAGGGCGTCCTTGCCCGCTAAGCAGCTATGGCTCAGCCCGGCAAAGAATACTTCAGCAGTCGCTTCGGGGCAATAATGGCCCTCGCCGGCTCCGCTGTAGGACTCGGAAACATTTGGCGCTTCCCTTACCTGGTGGGTGAGAACGGAGGCGCCGCCTTCATAGTAGTTTATCTGGTGGCATGCGTCGTGCTGGCCCTCCCTATCTTCCTCGCAGAGAGCATAATAGGCCGCAGAGGCGGAAGCAGCGCAGCAGGTTCGATACGCAATCTGTCCGGGAACTCCCGCAAATGGAAGCTGTTCGGACTCTGCACCATGGTCACCCCTATTCTGATTCTCAGCTACTACAGCGTGGTAGGCGGATGGTCGGTGGACTATCTCATCAGGTCGGTAGGACTGCAGTTCTCCGGTGACATTGATACCCACGCCATGTTCGGAGACTTCATCTCAGCACCCTGGGAGCCGCTGTTCATGCACACCATTTTCATGGTGATGACTGCGCTGATTATCCTGTTCGGCGTCAAGAACGGCATTGAGAAGTTCTCCAAGATAACGATGCCGGCCCTTATGCTGCTGATAATCGCCGTCGTCGTCTATGGCTTCACCATGCCAGGTGCCAAAGCAGGAATCGAGTACCTGCTCAAGCCGGACTTCAGCAAGCTCACAGCCAAGGCCGTAGCCGCCGCCATGGGACAGGCTTTCTTCTCCATGTCTCTGGGCGTAGGATGCATCCTGACCTACTCCTCGTATGTCAGCAAGAAGGACAACCTCGTGAGGAACGGCATGGCTACATTCGTTGCTGATTTCGGCTTCGCCATGCTGGCCGGATTCGCGGTAATGCCGGTGGTGTTCGCTGCAGGGTTCAGCGCCGCAGAGGGACCCGGACTGGTGTTTGAGACTATCCCGTATATATTCAGCAAGATGGGAGCAGACACTCCGGTCATCAGCGCGGTGATATCGATACTCTTCTTCCTGGCGCTTCTGATGGCCGCCCTGACCTCGTCCATATCGATGCTCGAAATCGGTGTGGCATATTACTGCAAGGACCGCAAGATAAGCCGCCGCAGGGCCACTATCCTCATGACGGGAGTTATCTGGGCGCTCGGCGTGCTCTGCACACTTTCGTTCGGCGCGCTGGCAGACTTTAAAATATTCGGGCTCACGGTATTCTCCCTCTTCGACACGATAACTGCCAACTGGCTCATGCCTTTCGGCGGGATGATGTTCTCGATGTTTGTCGCTTACACCATGCGCCGCGAGGATGTCTGGGATGAGCTCACCAACGGCGGCACCTGCAACACCCGGATCTTCAACATAATCTACTATTCGCTGAAATACATCGCTCCCTTCGGCATCCTAGTCATATTTATCACTAACCTGATACAAATTTGAAAACTATATATATTAGTTTCATCGCGTCGCGCCTGGGGGTGAAACCGTGGCAGGTTGAGAACTGCGCGGAGATGCTGGCGGAGGGCGGCACGGTGCCGTTTATCAGCCGCTATCGCAAGGAGAAGACCGGCGGCATGGACGATGCAGAGGTAGCAGAGGTTGCCCACTGGGCCGGGGTGTTCACCGAGATGGAGAAGCGCAAGGAGACCGTCCTCGCGACCATCGAAGCAGCCGGCGCGCTCACCCCCGAGCTCCGCACCCGCATCGAGGACTGCACCGGCGCAACCGAGCTGGAGGACATCTACCTCCCCTGGCGCCCCAAGCGCCGCACCCGCGCTACTGTCGCCAAAGAGCTCGGCCTTGAACCTCTGGCGGATATCATGTGGGGCCTCAGGACCCGCGACATAATGGCTTCCGCAAGGCCTTTCGTCAAAGGCAAGGTAGCTACAATCGAAGACGCCCTCGCCGGAGCCCGCGACATAATCGCCGAGAGACTCTCAGAGACCGAGGTGATCAGGGAGAACCTTCGCGGCATCTATCGCAGCCGCAGGCTCATCAGCACGGTGACCAGGAAGGGCAAGGACTCCCCCGAGGCCGCCAAATACCGCTCCTATTTCAGCTTCAGCCATCCTATTGCGAGCATCCCCTCGCACAACCTGCTGGCAATCCTGCGCGGCGAGAGCGAAGGATGGCTCAGCTACAGCATTGACGCCGACCCCGTGCGTTGCTGCAAGAAGATTTACTATGATTTCTGTCAGGAGCATGGCTATCCCGCAGGCGCGCTCGCTGACCAGATACACAGCGCCGTGGATGACGCATTTGAGAGGCTCCTGGACCCTTCGATTACGACTTCGGTGATAAGCGAAGCCAAGGAGAAGGCCGACATCGAGAGCATAGCCGTGTTCGGCGACAATCTCCGCCAGCTCCTGCTCGAAGCCCCTCTGGGCCAGAAGCGCATACTCGCGATTGACCCCGGCTTCCGCAACGGCTGCAAGACCGTCTGCCTCGACGAGCACGGCGGCCTGCTGCACCACGAGATCATCTTCCCTCATCCTCCCCAGTCAGAGAAGATTAAGGCTCTCATGACAGTGCAGGAGCTCATAGAGAAATACGGCATCGAAGCCATCGCGATAGGCAACGGCACCGCCAGCCGCGAGACCGAGGAGTTCATGCGCAAGGTAGTGCTCCCTGAGGGCTGCAAGATATGGCTCGTGAGCGAGGACGGCGCGTCGATATATTCGGCATCGGAAGCCGCCCGCAAGGAGTTCCCGGACGAGGATGTAACCGTACGAGGCGCAGTGAGTATTGGCCGCCGCCTGATGGATCCCCTCGCCGAGCTCGTCAAGATTGACCCCAAGAACCTCGGCATAGGCCAGTACCAGCATGATGTGGACCAGACGCTCCTCAAGGAGAAGCTCGACTACACCGTCGAATCCTGCGTCAACTCGGTCGGCGTGAGCCTCAATACCGCAAGCCCCTGGCTGCTCGCCTATGTGGCCGGAATCGGTCCCTCGCTGGCCTCCAACATAGTCGCTTACCGCACCGGCAACGGAGCGTTCAAATCCCGCGCTGAGCTGCTTAAAGTCCCCCGCCTCGGTGCCAAGGCCTTCGAGCAGTGCGCAGGGTTCCTCAGGATACGCGACGCCGCCAATCCCCTCGACGGTTCAGCCGTGCACCCCGAATCCTACGGGATTGTGGACAGGATGGCCCGCGACCTCGGAGTCAGTACCCGCGAGCTGGTTGGCAATACAGAGCTCTGCTCACGCATAAAGGCCGCCGACTATGTGACCCCCGAAGCCGGTCTTCCTACAATTCATGACATACTCAAGGAGCTTGCGAAGCCCGGGCTTGACCCCCGCGAGCAGGCCGGCAGCTTCGAATTCGCAGCCGACATCCACAGCATCGAGGACCTGCGTCCCGGCATGGAGCTCCCCGGTATCATCACCAATATCACCGCCTTCGGCGCGTTCGTGGACATTGGTCTGCATGACAACGGGCTGCTGCACGTCTCTGAGATGGGACCCCGCGGTACCGTGCCGTCCAAGGTCGTGAAGCTCCATCAGAAGCTCACGGTCAGGGTCATAGGAGTGGATTTGGAGAGAGGCCGCATCAGCCTCGGAATGGTACGCAAAACCGCCTAGTCGCCCGACGAAAGCTGCTCGCGCAGCACATCGCGGTAAGCGGCCAGCATCCTGGATTTGGATATAAAGCCAAGGTAATGCCCTTCGCTGTCGAGGACGGGCATGCGCCATGCGTCAGCTGCCTCGAATTTGTGCATCACCTCTATCATTGGCTCGCCTGCCGTCACCCAGGTGTGAGGCTTCACCATGATGTCCGAGACCAGCAGCGACGCGTGCCTGGAAGTATCGAAGAGTACGCGGCGGACATCTTCTATATTAACTATTCCTTCGAGCCGGCCCTGCTCATCAACTACCGCGACCACGGCGGCATTGCTCTCGGAGACCACCTTTGCGAAGCTCGCTACGGTGTCATCCGGGCTCACGCGGGGATATTTGTCCCTAATCAGCGAATCAGTGCTCATAAGCGTGAGCGTGGCCTGATCGGCATCGTGGGTGAGGAGCTCGCCGGACTGGGCAATTCGCTTGGTATAAATGCTATAGCGCTCGAATATACGGGATACGCCGAAGGCCACGAGCGAAGTGAACAACAGCGGTATCATCAGCATGTAACCGCCGGAGAGCTCGGTTATAAGGAAGATTGCGGTGAGCGGCGCCTTCATCACTCCGGCCATCATGGCCGCCATACCTACCAGAGCGAAATTGGCTTCTGGCACATCGGCACCCAACAGATTGAGCGAACGGGCTACGAACAGGCCCAGAATAGCCCCTGAGAACAGCGTAGGACCGAAAGTACCTCCGACTCCACCGCCCGCATTGGTTAGGGTCATAGCCAGCACTTTCAGGAGGAACACCCCCAGCAGCACCATAGGCACCAGCCACGGTGAGCCACCGCGGAAGCCCAGGTCAGGCAGCTCGCCCTGCAGCATTGCGCGCACCGAATCGTACCCTTCGCCGAACAGCAGAGGAAAAATGAATATCAGCAGGCCCAGGCCCAGCGAACAGACTACCCATTTGCGCCAGGTCGAGCCCCATCTGGAGAACACATCCTCCAGCCAGAGGGTGATGCGCGTGAAATACACGGAGCCAAGCGCTCCCAGCACGCCAAGCACCAGGTAGAAGGGGATGTTGCGCATCACAAAAGGCGTGAGCGTGCAGGCGAACTCCGGCATCGTCCCCCGGAACACATAGGCTACAAACGCTGCCGAGAGCGTCGAAATCATCATCGGCAGCAGGGATTTCAGCGAGATGCCGAACAGCAGTACTTCGAGGGTAAACAGCACACCTGCAAGCGGCGCCTTGAATATACCCGCCAGCGCTCCGGCGGCTCCGCATCCCACCAGCACGGTGATGTTGTGGTAGTTCAGGCCGATCCAGCGCGCGAAATTGGAGCCGATGGCAGCGCCGGTATAGACTATCGGGGCCTCCGCACCGACGGAGCCGCCGAAGCCTATTGTGAGCGAGCTGGACAGCAGCGAAGTCCACATGTTGTGGGGCTTGATCACCGAGTCCTTGCGGGACATTGCGACCAGCACGCGGGTGACACCGTGGCCTATATTCTCACGGGCGAAGAATTTTACCACAAGAGCCGAGAGCAGCAGGCCAATGCCGGGCAGGATTATTACGGGCCATTTGCCTTCGACGAAGACCTCCAGGGAGCCTACTCCCCTGCCGATAAACGATATCAGCCACACGAGGGCTGCCGCTGCGAGTCCGGACGATACGCCGACTATAAAACTAAGCAGAAGAACCTTCCTGTCCTGAGGAAGGTTCTTGATAAGACTTGCTATACTTGATGAGCGTCTAGATGTCGGAATCCGGTCCTTCATCGTCGCTTCCGTACTGGCCAATGTTGTCGTCAGGCAGAGTGCCGCCTTCGTCCGCACCGCCGCTGGTCCCTGCAACCTGCTCGTTCTCGGCTTCTTCTTCGCCTTCGAGCCAGCGCTCGACATCCTCGACATCGTCTGTCTTGACCTGAATCTTGACAAGGTATATATCCTCCAGAGTCTCGAGGGTCACTGCGTAGAAGGAAGTGCCGTCCGGCTTGGGATATTTGGCGAGATCATTAAGATAGTCGCTGTAGCCGCGGGGATACTTCTCCGCAAACAGGGCTGCTACTTCAGCAGTCATGTTCTCATAGCTTACGACGTGGCGTTTACGGTTGTCAGGTATCATCATTTCAGTATTTCGCCTGCAATATTAGGACAAAAAAAAGAAACTTCAAATACTACATGCGCTCCGGAAGTTCGATTCCCAGAATGCCCGCTGCATGGCGCAGGACGGCAGCCAGGGTACCGATGAGGGCCAGGCGCGCGCGAAGGACTTTGATGTCAGGCTCCTTAAGTATTTGAGTATCGTGATAATACTGATTGAACTCCTTGGAGAGCTCGTAGGCGTAATTGGCTACGAGGGCCGGCGAGAACTGCGCTGCAGCCTCTGCAACTTTCTGCGGCCAGGAAGCAAGAATTTTCACGAGTCTCACTTCCTTGGGGCTGAAAGGCACATCTTCGAAGCCCGCGGGGACTCCAGCTTCAGCCGCCTTGCGCAGGATGCTGCAAATACGCGCGTGCGTATATTGGATGAAGGGGCCGGTGTTGCCGTTGAAGTCGATGGACTCCTTGGGGTTGAAGAGCATCTTCTTGCGGGGATCCACCTTGAGTATGAAATACTTGAGTGCGCCCAGGCCTATCATGTGATAGAGGCTCTCCTTCTCCTCGGCGCTAAGGCCCTCGAGCTTGCCGGATTCCTCCGAAGTGGCGCGGGCCTCTTCGTACATCTTGTCGATGAGGTCGTCAGCGTCCACGACGGTACCTTCGCGGCTCTTCATCTTGCCCTCGGGGAGCTCCACCATGCCATAGCTGAGGTGGTATATCTGGTCGGCCCAGGAGTAACCGAGCTTAGCCAGGATGAGCTTGAGCACCTGGAAGTGGTAGTTCTGCTCGTCACCCACC
Organism: uncultured Bacteroidales bacterium; assembly: GCA_947305815.1. GTDB lineage: Bacteria > Bacteroidota > Bacteroidia > Bacteroidales > UBA932 > Cryptobacteroides. The sequence goes on from CAMZEI010000042.1 coordinate 8,059, forward strand.
ACATAGACGTGGGAGTCGAGGCTGAACTCGCTGAAGCGCTTCTCCGCCGTACCGAGGTCCTGGGTCATATAGACCGAAGTCCCGTCGGAGCGGAGCAGCAGTTTGCGGTCCAGTCCGTCTGCGGTAAGGTCGCACCACACGCTCCCGTCAGGATCCTGTACGAAGACCCCCATTTCGAGGCCGCGGCGGACTATTTCCTTGCCTAACAAATATGTTTCATGCTCGTAATAGACCTTGTCAAAAGTGATTCCCAGGGCCTTGTAGGTCTGTTCGAAGCCATCGAACACCCAGCCGTTCATCATCTCCCAGAGGGCACGTACCTGCGGGTCGCCCTCCTCCCATTTGACCAGCATCTCGTGGACTTTGTCCAGCACCGAAGGGTCTTCTTTCTCCATCTTGGCATAGGCCACATAGCAGTCGCCCACGAGATGGTCACCCTTCTTGCCGGTAGACTCGGGAGTCGCTCCGTCGAAGAGCTGCTGCCAGGCGTACATGCTCTTGCAGATATGTACGCCGCGGTCGTTCACCAGCGTGGTCATAATGACCTCGTTGCCGGCGGCCTTGAGCAGGTTGGAAACGGATGCGCCCAGGAGGTTGTTGCGTATATGCCCGAGGTGCAGGGGTTTGTTGGTGTTGGGCGAGGAGTACTCGACCATGATTCGGCGGCCGGTCGCCGGGAGCTGCCCGTACGAAGGGTCTTCGGCTATGCTGCGGAACACCTCGCTCCAGTACACTGACGAGAGGCAGAGATTGAGGAAGCCCTTGACTACATTGTACGCGGCGAACTCAGGGCAATTGTCCTTGAGCCATGCTCCGATGGCTTCGCCCGTAGCGTCAGGTGCGGCATGAGACAGTCTCAGCAGCGGGAAAGTCACGAGGGTGAAGTCGCCCTCGAATTCCTTGCGGGTTACCTGTACCTGGATGGCGGAAGCATCTGGAGTAGCGCCATAGAGAGCCTCGACCGCCGCTGCGGCCTTAGAGGCTATGAACTGCTCTGCGCTCATTATCCCAGATATGTCTTGAGGAGTTTGCTGGCGGACTGCTTGCGGAGCTTGCGCAGGGCTTTTTCCTTGATCTGGCGGACCCTTTCGCGGGTGAGGTCAAGCCTCTCGCCAATCTCCTCGAGAGTCATCTCCTGGGAGCCTATGCCGAAGAAACACTTGATGATCTCCCTTTCACGGGGAGTCAGGACCTGCAGCGAGCGCTCGATCTCGATGGAGAGAGACTCGTTGGTGAGTCCCCTGTCGGCCATGGGGCTGTCGTCGTTGGGGAGCACGTCCAGCAGGCTGTTGTCCTCGCCCTCCACGAAGGGAGCGTCCACGCTGACGTGACGGCCGGAGACCCTGAGGGTGTCGGTAATCTTGTCCTTGGGGATATCAATCATCTCAGCGAGCTCGTCGGCTGACGGCTGGCGCTCATTCTCCTGCTCAAACTTGCCGAGGGCCTTGTTGATCTTGTTGAGCGAACCCACCTGGTTCAGCGGCAGACGCACTATACGGCTCTGCTCGGCGAGGGCCTGCAGTATGGACTGACGGATCCACCACACTGCGTAGGAGATGAACTTGAATCCGCGGGTCTCATCGAATTTCTCGGCGGCCTTGATAAGCCCCAGGTTACCCTCGTTGATGAGGTCCGGGAGGCTGAGGCCCTGGTTCTGGTATTGCTTTGCGACTGACACGACGAAGCGGAGATTGGCTCTCGTGAGCTTCTCCAGGGCTTCTTCGTCACCCTTGCGTATGCGCTGGGCGAGTTCGACTTCTTCTTCGGGGGAAACCAACTCTTCGCGGCCAATCTCCTGCAGATACTTATCGAGGGAGGCGCTTTCGCGGTTGGTAATTGACTTGGTGATCTTTAGCTGTCTCATTTTGTTTTCTTAGCTTCACCAATATATACGGCAACTTCCTCCGGAAGTTTCACCCTCCATCTGAAAGTTTCACCTTCCCATCGCGTCGAAACGAGCCGTCTGTGCCGAGCTAAAAAATGCTCGTTCCAGACGGCTCATTCCAACTCCACAACGCTCTCGCGCAGGGTGCAAAATACCCCCGATTTGCACCCGGGAGCAACAAAAACATCGTCCGGGGTGCAAAACTAAGGTAATTTGCACCCCGGACAAGTCATTCCGGGCAAGCGTAGCGCGACCCGGAATCTCTTACTCCTTACTGAAGGCGAAGTAACCGGAGCGGCCGGCGGCGGTGACACCCTCGATGAGGACGGCGCGGCGGGCCTTCTTGGTGCAGTCAATAACCTCCTGAGGGGTCTTGACCTTGCGTCCGCTGACATACTGGATGATGAATCCGTCCTTGGCTCCTGCCTGTGCGAGCTTGCCGTTGCCTGCGCTCTCAATCAGCACTCCGTCATCGACCTTCTTGAGTTTGGCTCCGTAGAACATTGCCGTGCCGTCGTCGGCAAGCGAGATCTCAGACTCGGCGGTCTTCTCTTCGACTGCTCCGAAAGTGACGGTGATATCATGCTTCTTGCCTTCACGCATGACGCTTATGACTGACTTGTCGCCGGGCCTGTGGCTGCCGACGCGAGCCTGTACTGCGGAAGCGTTCTTGACATCTACGGAGTCGATAGCGACTATCACATCGCCGACCTTGAGGCCTGCCTTCCTGGCGGCTCCGTCGTCCTGTATCTCCATGATTTCCACACCGTTGGGAGTAGATAGCTTAAGCTCGTCTGCACGGGCCTGGTCGAGGTCCTTCATGGTGATACCCATGTAAGCCCTCTTGATGGAGCCGAAGTCAATGAGGTCCGAGATTATCCTCTTGACGATATTTGAAGGAATTGCGAAAGAATAGCCACTGAAAGAGCCTGTGGTAGAGACGATTGCGGTATTGATACCCACGAGCTCGCCGGCCTTGGTGACGAGCGCTCCGCCGGAGTTGCCGGGGTTGACTGCTGCGTCAGTCTGTATGAAGGATTCAATCCTGTATTCGCCCCTGTCGTTGGGGAGGGAGCGGCCCTTGGCGCTGACGATACCGGCGGTGATGGTGGACTGGAGTTCGCGTCCGAGGGGAGAGCCTATTGCAAGCACCCATTCGCCGAGGCGGAGGTTGTCGGAATCCGCAAATGCGAGGGTCGGGAGGCCGGTCTCCTCTATCTTGATGAGCGCCACGTCGGTTGCGGGATCAGCTCCCACGAGGGTGGCGGTGTAAGTACGGTTGTTGTTGAGAGTAACCTTGATCGAAGAAGCGTTGGCTACGACGTGGTTGTTGGTGACGATGTAGCCGTCGGGACGGATGATGACTCCGGAGCCGCTGCCCTTCTGCTCGTAGGGACGGGCATTACCCTGGCCGCCGCCACCGAAGAAGAAATCAAAGAAGGGGTCCACTATCTGGTACTGCTGGCGGTAAGGGACCGTTACCTCTACATATACTACGGCATCGACTGCCGCCTCTGCAGCGAAAGTGAAGTCGGGATAGTCTGACAATGACAAATTGACAGCGCGCACACCGCCTGCTTCGTAGTTGTAAGGGGTGGCGGGGCCGGTAGGCTCCTGCGTTGACTTAGAGGCGATTGCGTATGCTGCAATACAGCTCAGGACTACTGAGATTGCGACTGTGATGATGTTCTTGCTCATTATATAAAGTATTTGAATTTTCCAGCGCGATAAAAACTCAAATAATATGCCAGAATAGACGAAAACTTATTATATTTGCGTGATAAGTATAAAGAAAGAAAGTATGGAATTCAACGTATCAAGTGCAGAACTGTTGGGAGCCGTAATGGACGTGTCCAAGGCCATCCCCGCCAAGACCACCCTCCCTATACTCGAGAACTTCCTCTTCGTCCTTCGTGACGGAGCCCTCGAGATTACAGCATCCGACCAGGAGCTCACGCTCCGCACTTCGATCCCCGTGGACAGCGTAAAGTCCGATGGCAGCATAGCCGTGCCGGCTCGCCAGATCATGGACCTGCTCAAGGCCCTCCCTGACCAGCCGATTACCATCAAGGCTTCAGACAACGGCTCTTTCGAGTGCATCTGGAGCAATGGTAATTCGTCGCTTCCATACTTCCCTGCAGCGGACTTCCCTGAGATCAAGGGAGCCGGCGAGGATGCCCAGACCGTGGAATTCTCCGCCGAGGCCCTCGTAGAAGGCATTGGCAAGACCGTTTATGCAACCGCCGATGACGAGATGCGTCCCGCGATGAACGGTATCTTCTTCGACCTCGACCCCGTATCCACCACTCTCGTGGCTTCGGATTCGCACAAGCTTATCTGCTATACCACCAGCGAGGTACAGGTAGCTCAGGCCGCTTCCTTCATCCTTCACAAGAAGCCCGCCAACGTGCTCAAGAACATCGTTGACAAGGAGGAAGGCCCCGTCAAGGCCAGCTTCGACGGCAGCAATGTAGTTTTCTCATTCGGCAACACCGTGATGATCTGCCGCCTTATCATAGGCAAATATCCCAAGTACAAGGACGTTATCCCTCAGAACAACGCCAATATCCTCAGTATCGACCGCGTGCAGCTGCTCAACACCGTGAAGCGCGTCGCTGTCTGCGCCAACAAGGCATCGAACCACATCAAGTTCGACCTCAAGCCCGGTCAGGTGGAGATTACCGCTCAGGATCTCGGTTTCGCACTTGCAGTCTATGAGAAGCTCATGTGCGACTACAACGGCG
>CAMZEI010000043.1 GCA_947305815.1 uncultured Bacteroidales bacterium
TCACCGCATCCATCGCGGCGGGCTCCCTCGCCGGGACCCACAGAGCCGGAGCAGACAGGGCCGAAGCAGACCTCGGAAGCGTCGAAGCCTCCCGGGGCCGGGCCGGAAGCCTGGATCCCGCGGACCTGCAGACCCTGGAGGCCCTCCTGACCTCCCCGCTATGCGACACCGTCATCTATTCCACTCCCGGATACAAGGCTCGCCGCAAGGGCGACTTCGACCAGATAAAGATTGCCGACAGTCTGCTCGTAGGTACGAATGTGGGCACTTTCGAAAAGGAAGCCGACAGCGTCCGCGTATCCGCGAGGGATACTCTCATCCCGCCGGACTCGCTGCAGTTCACGGATCCGTTCAGGTTCAAATACTACGCAGCCCTGCTGGACTCCGCCGTGCACGCCGAGACCATGGACTCGCTAAAGTCGGTATTCGACTCCCTCAAGATAGTATATGATACTCTCAAGGCCAGAGGCTCGGAGGAAGACAGCCTGACGCTTGTCTGGGACGCTGCGGTACTGGATTCGCTGGAGATGGTGCAGTTGGACTCCACTTATCTGGCCGACCTCAAGGCACGCGAGGAAGCGGCATTCCTGGCGTGGTACGCCTCCCTCACCCCAGAGGAGCGCAAGAAATACGACAAGGAGCAGAGGGACAAGGCCAAGAGGGCCCGCGCCGACAGTCTCGAAGCGGTCAAGGAAGCCAAACGCATCGAACGGGATTCCATAATCGAGAACACCCCGCGTATCCTCAGCACATATGTCCTGCCCGACTCCATGCACTTCAAGCGCCTTGTCAAGTGGCAGACCGAGCAGGAGTCCCACAAGGTGCACGCCACGCTCCCCGACACGAGTTACAACTTCTATTTCCACGACTTCGCCTTCCAGAGGGAGGATGTGAATTCGAGCTGGCTGGGTACGGCTGGCTCCCCGGTGCAGTACTACAACTATTTCAAGCGCGAGGGCGACGAGGATGTAGAATTCTACAAGGCGCTGGAGCCATGGAGTTTCACCCCCTCGACACTCTGGCAGTACAACTCCAAGACCCCTCACACGGAGCTGGCGTACTGGGGCACGCTGCTGGCCGGTACCGACAAGGAGTCCGACAACATCCACCTGTTCACCACCCAGAACGTCACCCCTTCGCTCAACATTTCGGTGCTCTTTGACAGGTGGGGCAGCGAGGGCATACTCATCAACGAGCGCACTGTCAACAAGACTTTCGCCCCGGCTGTCAACTACATAGGCAAGAACTACTCCGTCGGAGCCGGATACATAAGCAACACCGTCATCCACAACGAGAACGGCGGTATTGAGGACATCTACTGGATAAGGGATACCCTGGTCGATCCGCGTGAGATAGCCGTGGTCAACACGGTAGCACAGTCCAACACCAGGAAGCAGACCGTGTTCCTCAATCAGCAGCTGCGCCTGCCATTCTCGTTCATAGAGGACTGGAAGCATCGCGGCGACACGCTCTATGTCAAGGACACCACCGGCAGGATTGACAGGGATATAACTACGCTCTTCATCGGTCACAGCTCGGAGTACTCAAAGTACCGCCGCAGCTACACCGATTCGCCCAAAGACGCCACGATTGACTCCATGGACGTGTCCAGGCTGGACAACAAGGTATATCTCAAGTTCCAGCCGACCTCGGAGGATGCCTTGCTCTCGGCGGTGAGCGGCGGTATCGGAAGCCGCATCAGGACATATTTCGACAGCACTTCGCTGCGGCCTATGGCCCACAAGGAGAGCGACCTGTACGCCTACGCAGGAGCTGAGGGCAATTACTCCAGGTACTTCAACTGGAGGGCCGATGCCCGTTACATATTCGCAGGCGACAACTCCGGGGACTTCCGTCTGGGAGGCGAAGCGGTCATGAGCCTGTACCCGTTCCGCAAGGCACGCACCAGCCCGCTGAGGGTAAGTGTCAGCGCCGAGACCAGGCTCGAAGAGCCCAACTATTATCAGAAGGTGCTGAACCTCGGCAAATACAGCTGGGAGAACGATTTCACCAAGATATCCTCGACGCAGTTCAAGGCTGCGCTGGAGATTCCCTACTGGGGCCTGTGGTTCGAGGCATATTACGGCCTGATGAAGGGCAATACCTATTATAATCCCGAGGGGATGATAATGCAGAACCCGGACGCCATGTCCGTCGGCGCCCTCATGCTCCGCAAGGACTTCACGCTGTTTGACTTCCTCCACCTGGAGAACCGTCTGTTGGCACAGACCTCGTCCAACCCCGACGTGGTGCAGGTACCCGCCCTTGCAGGCAATCTGAGGTACTATATCCAGTTCCCGGTCAAGAAGAACGTGCTCACCATGCAGGTAGGTGCCGACATGTGGTGGAACACCAAGTGGTATTCGCCCTCGTGGAACCCCAACCTCGGAGTATTTACCAACCAGAGCACTACCCTCTATTCCAACGGCCCCATCATCGACGCCTTCATCAACATGCAGTGGAAGAAGGCTTGCATCTTCATCAAATACGAGAATGCCGGCCGCGGATGGCCGCTCGAGAGGCCCGACTACTTCAGCGCAGACCGCTATGTCGTGACCCAGAGCTCAGTCAAGTTCGGCATATTCTGGCCTTTCTTTGTCCAACCTGCAAAGGACGACAGACCCGTCAAGTCCTCGGGCTCCAAGTCCGGAAGGGGTGACTCCTCAGGCTCCTCTTCGGGTCCCGGTCCCATGTCGTCAGTACCCGGCGGCCAGTCATTAAGACAATGAGCCAGAAAAGGGGACCCATAATTGTAATCTTTGTGATTGCCGCAGTCTTCGGAGTGTCCTGGCTTAGCGGCAGGCTTGCGTCCAGGGAGCCGGCTCCTGATGAGCTAATCTGCATACTGGATGTCCGCAGGCATGCCGACACCACCAAAGGGTTCATATTCGGATACAACTATTATCTGCTTGAGCGCTATGCCTCGGAGCATGGCAGGACGGCTTCCACGAGGCTGGCCGTCACCGGAGAGAACGCTGCCGATTCGGTGCTCGCAGGAGTAGCGGACATAGTGGTACTGCCCTACGAGGGCGCTCCCGTGCCGGAAGGCATGAGGATAGTCGAGAGCCCTGACTCCATGTGTATCTGGGGAGTGCGCGAGAGCGCCGTGGAGCTGTCGAGGGAAGCCGCTAAGTTCCTTGAGCGCTGGTGCGCCGACGAGGCGCATGACAGCACCCTCGCCGTATTCCTGGATGTCTATAATCCCTATTACCGAAGGGGTGTCAAGTCCTACATCAGCCCCTACGACAGCCTGTTCAAAGCAGCTGGCGAGGCGCACGGATTCGACTGGCATCTGGTTGCGGCCATCGCGTATCAGGAGTCGAATTTCCGCATCGAGGCTTCGTCGCGAAAGGGCGCCGAGGGGTTAATGCAGTTGACTCCGGTGACCGCCAAGTTCGTAGGTTTGGAGAATGTGCTGGACCCTGCACAGAATATCGAGCACGGGACGGCCTACCTGGAGAGGATGTGGCGCCACTTCCACAGTGTCAGGGACCCCCGCGAGAGACTGAAGTTCAGCCTCGCAAGCTACAACGCCGGCTACGGCCACATCAGGGACTGCATCAACTACGCCCGTTTCGCCGGCAAGCCCCACGCAAAGTGGGACGATATAGTAGAGATTATCCCCGAATTCAATATGGAACATGTCCAGGCACTGGATACGGTCAAGACCGGGAGATTTCGCGGACTTGAGACGATAGCCTATGTGGACGGGATACTCTCGCTGGAAAAGGAATTCAACCGAATCTGCCCTTAAACCTATTCCACCCTCATCGTACGGGCAGGGTCCACCTTGGAGATAAACATCGAAGGCAGGGCCAGAAGCAGCATTATCACGACAAATACCAGCGCATCGGCGGCCAGCATTCCGGGCACATCGAGGCGCACGGGGACGTACGAGACGAAGTAATTGACGGGGTCGAGCTTGAGGATGTGCGTACTCCCCTGCACAGCGCAGAAAAGGAGGGCTACGCCGCTACCTATCAGCATCCCGAGGCCGACGAGACGGGCGGAAAGCCTCAGAAACACCCCTGCAATGGCCCTGGAGGTCATACCCATTGACTTGAGCGCACCTATGGTGGCGACATTGCGGAACAGCAGTATCAGCAGGCCCGAAATCATGTTGAACCCGGCCACGAGCGCCATCAGGAGCAGGATTGCATATACATTGGAATCCACCAGATCCAGCCAGTCGAAAAGCTGCGGATAGCTGTCTGCCACCGAGGTGGCGTACAGGTCTGCTGCATCCGAAATCTCGAACGCCTTGAGCCGGGCGGACAGGCGGTCGCGGTATGCGGGAGAGAGGCGTACCTCCAGGGCATCTGCCCAGGAGTCCTCGTCACGGTTGATGCGCGACAGGGCATCGAAAGAAGTCAGCACCGTGAGGTCGCCGTCGCCGTCCAGAAGGGTCTCGTAGATGCCCGTGACGGTGAAGCGGCGTGCGGAGACCTTCTCTCCCACGAAATATGCCAGCATCGCGTCGCCTTCGGAGAGTCCCATCATCGAAGCGAGGCGCGAGGGAATCCGCACTCCCATCGCGATACTGTCCGCCGGGCCGCTACCCTTGAACAGTACGCCCTGGATATTGTCACCGGCCTTGATGATGCCGCTCATAGTGATGACCGGGACGGCGGATTCGACTCCCGGGACGGCGAGTACCGGGGCGAGGTCTGTTGAATCCGGATTCTCAACGGTGACATCCCCGGCGAGGGCCCGGACTGCCTCGCGCACTTCGTGCCTGAAGCCGCCGGCGACGGCTACGGATACCGTCACCACGAGGAAAGAGATGGCGATTGCCGCCACCGTGAGAGGCTCAGCGAAACGGAGCCGGCGAGCTATGAAAGCGGCTGGTTTCATGCTACGTCCATGAGTATGCGCCTGCCGGGAGGCAGGAGGTTGTTGCAGCGGCTGCCGAGGTTCTTGACAAACCCGAGAGGCAAACCTTCGAAAGTAATCACATTATATCCGAGCGGAGCGCCGGGCAGCTGGATTGCATCGCGGTGCAGGTAATGCAGAGCTGTCTGTAAGTCCACTTCGGCCTCCGGATACGCTCCGCGCTCGAAATCCAGGCTCAGAGCCCAGTCAGGCGAAGGTATGAAGTCCCGCCCCTTGGTCTCGCCGCGGGGAGGGTCAAGGCGCAGGGGATGCAGGCGCGCGAGAGCCGACTTTACGCGAGCGAGGTCCTGACGACGGCCTGAGCCGCTTTTAACCAGCGCACCCACCCACTGACCTTCGCCAAGGCCTATATCCAGCCGCACTCCGTGGCGTGTGAGACTCGTGAGCTCAGGGAATTCCAGCTCGGGAGGGACGATTTCACCTCCGAGCGTCAAAGCGGCCCATTCGAGATTGTCGTCATTCTCGGCCTCCTCGAAAGTACAGGTGGAATATATCAGCACTCCACCATCACGCAGGGCCGGCCACATGTCGGAGAGTATGCGCTTCTGGCGCGCGGCGCAGAGGCGTACCACATCGGGACTCCACTCCTCGCGCGCCCGTTCGTCCTTACGGAACATGCCCTCGCCGCTGCACGGGACATCGGCGACTATCACATCGAACGCCCCGGCCATCCCGGCGAATGCCGCCGGATCCACGCTGGTTACGGCTACGCACGGATCACCCCAGCGGGCTACATTGTCGTCCAGCGCACGGGCCCTCTGGCGCATTACTTCATTGGCTACCAGCAGGAAATCCCCGCCGCAGGCCTCACGCAGCGAAGCCGCAATATCGGTAGTCTTGCCTCCCGGAGCCGCGCAGAGGTCCAGCACCACAGGGTGCTCCGGACCCGCAGGGAGGAGCTTCCGGAATACATGCCCAACATACATCGCACTGGAGTCCTGCACATAGTAGGCTCCGGCGTGCAGCAGAGGGTCGAGAGTAAACGAAGGGCGCTCCGCGAGTATGCGGCCGTACGGGCTCCAGGGCACGGGCGCACCCTCAGGACCCTTGCAGCCCTTGAAAGGATTGAGGCGTATTGCTACCGAAGCGCCGCTCATCTGGTGAAGGACGAAGGGTCTATACCCTCGGGGACACGGCCGTCCGAGATATCCACGATGGCGTCCACCATCTTGTCTATGGCTTCCTGGAGCTTGGAGCCGAGCATCATCTTCATCATGAGGTTGAGATCAGCCCGGATGTCTATCCAGAAATCCGTCTTGCCGGGGGCATCCTCGTCGAAATGCAGGTCCACGTCGAACTTGAACGGGGCCCCGTCATCCTCAAGCGACAGGAGCGAATAAGGCAGCCTCTCCCGCATGCGCACGCCTATCGAGAAGCCCTGCACGTCGGCCTTCAGGGTGTCGTAATCCGCATGGATCATCTCCTTCTTGTCCTCGGGGAGCATGCGGCTGAAATTGCCGAGGTCGGCGAAGATCATGTAGAGCTCCTCCCTGCTGCGGGACACGACTCCGTGCTTGCTGGTATATTGTGCTGCCATATTTTTTACTAAATTTGCGTATCCTTGCAAATATAGCAAAAAGTGCACAAGATTTATTTCGAGAAACGCTGCATCATAATCTGCGAGCCTGACGACCAGGCCCTCGCGGATCCCAACTCGATAGAGTTCCACATCGGCGAGAGGATAGACATCCCCACCCTTGTGAGGATGTTCGAAGCCTCGGAATCGCTTGCGCGCATCTATATCCCCAGCGAGGACACGGGCTGGACCTACAAGCGCCTCTGCGCCGAATTCCGTGAGGTCAACGCTGCCGGAGGGCTGGTGTCCAATGTGCGCGGCGACTATCTGCTAATCAAGCGCGGCGGCCTCTGGGACCTCCCCAAGGGACATCAGGAAGAGGGCGAGGACATTGCGGTGACGGCACTGCGCGAAGTGCAGGAGGAGACCGGCGTGGACGAGCTGGAGCTCGGGAGCCTCATCTGCGTCACCGACCACTGCTACTTCCGCGACGGGCGCTGGCACCTCAAGCATACCTGGTGGTACAACATGCTCTATACCAATCCGGTAGATCTCGTCCCGCAGCGCGAGGAGGATATTTCCAAGGCGGCCTGGGTGGCGCGCTCCAGTCTGCCCCCCTACCTCAAGAACACCTACCCCTCCATCATGGAAGTATTCCGCGAGGCGCGGGTGTGAAACTTTTTGCAGAGTTTCACCGTATATAATGGGTTAATCATTCGGTATGAAACTCTCACAATTCAATTTCGACCTCCCCCAGGACAGGATCGCACAGCACCTCATGCCCGAGGTGGACGGACGCGTACAGTGGCGTGACGAATGCCGCCTCATGGTTCTCCACAAGAAGACCGGAGAAATCGAGCACAGGCAGTTCAAGGATATTATAGAGTATTTCGGCAAGGGCGACAGGTTCGTGCTCAACGACACCAAAGTCTTCCCCGCCCAGCTCTACGGCAACAAGGAGAAGACCGGCGCGGACATCATGGTGTTCCTGCTGCGCGAACTCAACCGCGAGCAGAGGCTCTGGGACGTCATCGTCGAGCCCGCGAGGAAAATCCGCATAGGCAACAAGCTCTATTTCGGTGACGATGAGAGCCTTGTAGCTGAGGTTATCGACAATACGACCTCCCGCGGCCGCACCCTGCGCTTCCTTTTCGACGGCGATTACGATGAGTTCAAGAAGGCTCTCTTCGCACTCGGCCGCACCCCCGTCCCCGAGTGGGTGAAGCCCGAGCCGGAGCCCGAGGACGCCGAGAACTTCCAGACTATCTATGCTTCCGTCGAGGGCGCAGTCTCCGCACCGTCGGCAGGCCTGCATTTCAGCCGCGAGCTCTTCAACCGCATGATTCTCAAGGACATCGACAAGACCTTCATAACCGTCCACATGGGTATAGGCCACTTCCGCGGAGTTGACGTGGAGGACCTCTCGAAGCACCGCATGGACGGCGAGCGCATGATTATCTCCGGCAAAGCCGCTGACGAGATCAACGCCACCAAGAAGGCCGGCCACAAGGTAGTGGCTGTCGGCGTCACCACCCTCAGGGCCCTCGAGACCTACGTCACCACAGGCGGCGAAATCAAGGAGTGCGACATGTGGACCAACAAGTTCATATTCCCGCCCTACGAGTTCTCGGTACCTGACGCCATGGTCACCGGCTTCCACCTGCCCCAGTCCACCATGCTGATGGCGGCTGCGGCTTTCGGCGGCTACGACAAGGTGATGAACGCCTACAACATCGCTCTCAGCGAGGGCTATCTCTTCGGCCCTTACGGCGACGAGATGCTTATCCTCTAATTGATAAACATCAGTTCCCTGTACTTAGGCAGGGGCCAGAGCCTGTTATCCACGACCTCTTCAAGCCTGTCAATAGGGCTGCGGAGGGCGGGGAGGCTTTCGGCTATGTCAAAGTACATAAGCGCGCGCTCGTAGATATCCTCAACGGCATTGGCCTTGCGGCGGGCCTCCTTCATGACCTGTGAGAGCTTGCGTACCTGCTCAACGCAGGAGTTTATCTCTTCGAGCAGAGTAAGCTCGGTGGTGCAGGAGTTGAGATTGCCATAGACCTGCTTCGCCGCAGCGACTTCCGCCAGGAGCCGGGACTTGTACTCGAGCGCGGCGGGGATTATATGGTTCATCGCCATACGCTCCATCACGCGCGATTCGATCTGTACCTTTTTTATATAGGTCTCCCATTTGACCTCATTGCGGGCTTCGAGCTCGGTGCGGCTGTATACTCCGGTCCTTTCGAACAGACTGACCGTTTCGGGACGGGTGAACTCGCAGAATATCTTCGGCACGCAGGTCTCGGTATCCAGACCGCGGCGGCGGGCTTCTTCCTTCCACTCATCAGAGTAGCCGTTGCCGTCGAAGCATACTACGTCCAGCACCGATTTGATGATGGGCTTGAGCACATCCATTATCGCCACTTCAAGGGCCTTGCCGGAAGCCAGCTCCGCATCCACAGAGGCCTTGAAATCAAGCAATTGCCCGGCGACGGCGGCGTTCAGCGTAGTGAGGGATCCGGCGCAGTTGGCGCTCGACCCGACAGCCCTGAACTCGAAACGGTTGCCGGTAAATGCGAAGGGCGAGGTACGGTTGCGGTCGGTGTTGTCGAGGAACAGCTCCGGCAGCTCCACTAGCCCGAGGCTGCGGCCCTTCTTGCCCGCTATCTCTATGGGCGTGCCCGAAGGAAGCTCCAGGAGCTTGTGCAGCACCGCCGTCATGGTGGTCCCAAGGAAGGCGGATACTATCGCGGGCGGGGCCTCGTTGGCACCCAGACGGTGGGCGTTGGTGGCACTGGCGACCGACGCCTTTAGCAGGCCGTTGTATTTCTGGACCGCCGCGAGCGTATTGACGAAGAAGGTGATGAACTGGAGGTTGCCCAGGGCGTCCTTGCCCGGTGCCATCAGCTGTACGCCGGTATCGGTGCCGAGCGACCAGTTGTTGTGCTTGCCCGAGCCGTTGACGCCCGCGAAGGGCTTCTCGTGCAGGAGCACCACGAAGCCGTGACGGCGCGCGACCATGTTCATCAGATTCATCACAATCTGGTTCTGGTCGTTGGAGAGATTGGTCTCGCCGTAAATCGGGGCCATCTCGAACTGTCCGGGAGCGACCTCATTGTGACGGGTCTTGAGAGGGATGCCGAGGCGGTAGGCCTCAATCTCAAGCTCTTTCATAAAAGCGGACACCCTCGGAGGGATGGCCGCGAAATAATGGTCGTCCAGCTGCTGGTTCTTGGACGAATTGTGCCCGAACAGGGTCCTGCCCGTAATCATCAGGTCAGTGCGCGCCGCGTATAGGGACTCGTCCACGAGGAAATATTCCTGCTCCCAGCCAAGGTACGAGTAAACCTTGCTCACCTTGGGGTCGAACAGGCGGCACACCGGGACTGCCGCGTCGCTCACCGCCTTGAGGGCGCGCTTGAGCGGGGTCTTGTAGTCCAGGGCTTCACCTTTATAAGATATGAACACGGTGGGTATGCAGAGGGTGTCGCCCAGGATGAACACCGGCGAAGTGGGGTCCCAGGCCGTATAGCCGCGGGCCTCGAAAGTCGCCCTCAGGCCTCCGCTGGGGAACGAGGACGCATCCGGCTCCTGCTGCGCGAGCATCCTGCCGTCGAAGGTCTCTATGACTCCGCCCTTGCCGTCGTAGTCAATCAGCGAATCGTGCTTCTCGGCGGTGCCTTCGGTGAGGGGCTGGAACCAGTGGGTGACATGGGTGACGCCGTGCTCCATAGCCCAGCGCTTCATGCCTTCGGCCACTGCATCTGCTGTCGCCTGGTCGAGGGCGTGACCACCGTCAATGCATCCCAGCAGCGAACGGTAGCTCGCCGCGTCGATATAAGCCTCCATCTTGGGGAGGTCGAACACAAGCTCGCCGAAATACTCGGAAATCTTGCCCTCAGGGGCTTCTACGGGGACTTCTTTCCTCGTGAAGGCTTCACGTACCAGATCTATCCTGTCCATATCGTATTATTTTTTGGAATCCTTACATGCTTTGATAAATGCCCTGAACACCGGCTGCGGGTGCTCGGGTGTGCTCTTGTATTCGGGGTGGAACTGCACTCCGATAAAGAACGGGTGCTCCGGGAGCTCGACTATCTCCACAAGGCCTGTCTGAGGATTGCGTCCGGAGGCTCGCAGGCCGACTGATTCGAAGTCAGAAAGATACTGCCCGTTGAACTCATAGCGGTGGCGGTGACGCTCTTTGATAAGCTCAGTGCCATAGATCTCAGCGGCGAGGCTGCCGGGCTCAAGACTGCACTCGTACGCACCCAGGCGCATGGTGCCGCCCTTGGCAGTGGTGCGCTTCTGGTCCTCCATCAGATCTATCACGGGATGCGTGGTCGCAGGGTCGAGCTCGGTCGATGCGGCGTCGCTCCAGCCCAGCAGGTCGCGGGCTACCTCCACCACGGCCATCTGCATGCCGAGACAGATTCCGAAGAAGGGCACACCCTTCTCGCGGGCATAGCGGATGGCGGCAATCTTGCCTTCCAGACCCCTCTGCCCGAATCCCGGTGCCACGAGGATGCCGTCCATGCCTTCGAGCTTGGCGTCTATGTTGGACTCATCGAGAAACTCGCTATGGATGCGGTGCACGGCCACCTTGCAGCGGTTGGCAACTCCTGCATGAACAAAGGCCTCTTCTATTGATTTGTAGGCGTCCTGGAGCTCGACATATTTGCCGACGAGCGCCACGTTGACTGTGGTTTCGGGGGTTTTGAGCTTGCTCAGGAAATCCTTGAGGGCACCGAGGTCCGGCTCCGGAGCCTCTATGGCCAGATGTTCGCAGACCATAGTGTCAAGGCCCTCCGCGTGCATGTTGACCGGGACCTGATAGATGCTCCAGGCGTCTATGCTCTGGATGACACGGCCGGGGCGGACATTGCAGAAATGGGCCATCTTGAGACGGATCTCGGGCGAAAGTTCCTTCTCCGTGCGGCAGACTATGATGTCGGGATGGACTCCCGCCTGCTGCAGGGCCTGTACGGAGTGCTGGGTGGGCTTGGTCTTGAGTTCCCCTGCCGCCGCCAGATAAGGCACCAGGGTGAGGTGTATGCACATCAGGTCCTCTTCGGACATCTCCCACTGGAGCTGCCGTATGGCTTCGAGGAAGGGCTGACTCTCCATATCGCCCACAGTGCCGCCGACCTCGGTGATTATGACATCATAGTCGCCCGTATTGCCAAGCAGCAGCATGCGGCGCTTAATCTCGTCGGTTATGTGCGGGACTATCTGGACGGTCTTGCCGAGGTACGCGCCCTCGCGTTCCTTTTTAATGACGGTGTCATAGACCTTGCCGGTGGTGACATTGTTGGCCTTGGAGGTGTGGATGCCGAGGAAGCGCTCATAGTGGCCGAGGTCAAGGTCGGTCTCCGCCCCGTCCTCGGTGACATAGCACTCGCCGTGCTCGTAGGGATTGAGGGTCCCGGGGTCAATGTTGATGTAGGGGTCGAACTTCTGGATGGTCACTCTGAGGCCCCTGGAGAGAAGTAGCTTGCCCAGCGATGCGGCGATAATCCCCTTGCCGAGGGAGGATGCTACGCCGCCTGTTACGAAAATATACTTTGTTGCCATAAAACAAAAAAGCCGGCCCACAAAGGTCCAGCCATATTAAACAAATATTCCCTGTAACTCTATGCCGTACAGCTGGATATACGCACAGAGGGAGCTCCCTGGGCCTGCTGGCTCTGGGACTGCTGGCTCCAGTACTGAGCGTATGAGAGGTTGTACAGCATCCGGTTTGTCCGTTTCAGTCCGCAATTTAGAAATTCCTCCCGACAATACAAACAAAAATCTGCGTTTTTGTCTATCTATAAATATCTCCATAAAGGTCGGACGAGAAGCTTCGTA
>CAMZEI010000044.1 GCA_947305815.1 uncultured Bacteroidales bacterium
AGCAGCCGCCTTCGAAGTTGAAGACGCCCTCGTCATCCCAGCCGTGCTCGTCGTCGCCGATCAGCAGACGCTTGGGGTCGGTGGAGAGGGTGGTCTTGCCGGTGCCGGAGAGGCCGAAGAAGATGGCGGTGTTCTCGCCGTTCATGTCGGTATTGGCGGAGCAATGCATTGCAGCGATGCCCTTGAGAGGGAGGTAGTAGTTCATCATCGAGAACATACCCTTCTTCATCTCGCCGCCGTACCAGGTGTTGAGGATGACCTGCTCCTTGCTGGTGACATTGAAAGCGATGCAGGTGTCGGAGCGGAGGCCGAGCTTCTCATATTCGGCGACGCGTGCCTTGGCTGCGCAATAGACCACGAAATCGGGCTCCTGGTCGAATTCGGCCTGGTTCTTGGGACGGATGAACATGTTGGTCACGAAGTGAGCCTGCCATGCAACCTCCATGATGAAGCGAACCTTCATGCGGGTGTCGGCGTGGGTGCCGCAGAAGCCGTCGACGACGAAGAGGCGCTTGCCGCTGAGCTGCTCGATTGCGAGCTTCTTGACCTCGGCCCATACCTCGGGGGTCATCTTGTGGTTGTCGTTGGGATAGCCTTCGGTGGTCCACCACACTTCGCCGGGAGCGCCTTCCCTGGAAGTCTCGTCGCAGACGATGTACTTGTCCTTAGGCGAGCGTCCGGTATAGACGCCGGTCATGACGTTGATGGCGCCGAGCTCGGTCACCTGACCCTTGTCGAAGCCTTCGAGGCCGGGCTTGGTCTCCTCGTTGTAGAGGACTTCATAAGTGGGGTTGTAGAGGATTTCCTTGGTATCCTTGATACCGTACTTGTTGAGAGAAATATTTGCCATAAATGCTATTAGTGAATTAATTCAAGGTTAAATCGAGCAAATTTACATTTAATTTGTATTTATTCAAAGAATAATATTCCTAATTTTGTAAGGTATGGCACCACTTGAGGTACTTCGCAAATATTGGGGCTACGAAGCCTTCAGGCCGGTACAGGAGGAGATAATTGATTCCGTCCTGGCTGGTCGCGATACGCTTGCGATACTGCCCACGGGCGGAGGCAAATCGGTATGCTTCCAAGTCCCTGCGATGATGCGCGAAGGACTGGCCCTCGTGGTGACCCCGCTGGTCGCCCTGATGAAGGACCAGGTGGAGCAGCTGGAGGCCCGCGGAATCCGGGCTCTCGCCATACATTCCGGCATGTCCCGCCGCGAAGTCGATACTGCGCTCAACAACGCTGCCTACGGGGATTTCAAGTTCCTGTACGTCTCGCCCGAAAGGCTTGGAACTGAGCTTTTCCAGTCCTATCTGGATGTGCTGCCGGTGTGTCTGCTGGTAGTGGACGAGGCGCACTGTATTTCCCAGTGGGGGTACGACTTCCGTCCCGAATACCTGCAGATAGGAGAGCTGAGGGATAGCATCGACGTGCCCGTGATTGCGCTCACCGCCACCGCGACTCCCAAGGTGGCCGACGATATAGTGGACAAGCTGGGATTCAGTGAGCCCAATATACTTCGCAGCGGCTTCGAGAGGCCCAATATCAACTACATAGTCCGTCACTGTGAGGATAAGACCGGGCAGGCCCTGGATATTTGCCGCAAGGTCGAAGGCTCTGGTATCATCTACCTGCGTCACCGTGCCGGATGCGAAGAGACTGCCGCGCTCTTGAGGGCCGAAGGCGTCGATGCCGATTTCTATCATGCCGGACTCAGCCCTGGCGAGAGGACCCGGCGCCAGAAGGCCTGGAAGGAGGGGAGCCTCCGCGTCATGGTCTGCACCAACGCTTTCGGCATGGGTATAGACAAGGCCGATGTGCGTTTTGTCGTGCACATGGACCTGCCTGACAGTATGGAGGCCTATTTCCAGGAAGCCGGCCGGGCGGGTCGGGACGGACAGACTGCCTATGCGGTGCTGTTATGGAACGGCCGCGACCGTCGTCGCCTCTCGGACATAACCGCCATGAGCTTCCCGCCGCTTGACTATATCGAAGATATCTACGGCAAGCTGCATGTTTTCTTCGAGATACCTTACGGCGAGGGACTCGGCCGCCAGCTTAAGTTTGACATGGGCGAGTTCTGCAAGCGCTTCCGTCTGCACCGGGGGACCACTCACTACGCCATACGCTATCTGGAGCGCACTGAGCACATTACCTACGCCGAGGATGTGGAGATACCGACCCAGATTCGCATACGCGTGGACCGCGTGACTCTGGGAGAAATTGATTTCCCCGACCGCATACTGGTGACCCTGCTGGAGATGCTGATGCGCCGCTATCCGGGAATCTTCAATTTCACGGTGCGTATTGATGAGAAGGCCATCGCGGACGATCTCTCCATGGATGTCCCGAGGCTGCGTCAGCTGCTGTACCGCCTCTCGCTGGAGCATGTCGTGAACTATATCCCCGCGGATGTGAGCAATGTAATCTATCTGCATCACAACCGTCTGGTGCCCGGCGATCTGAATCTCTATCCCGCGCGTTACGCTTCGCTCAAGGCCAACGCCGAGGAGCGTGCCCGTGCCATGATGGACTACGCCGAGCAGACCTCAGAGTGCCGCAGCGAGTATCTGCTGCATTATTTCGGGCAGACCGAGACCCACCCCTGCGGAGTGTGCGATGTCTGCCGCGGCCGCTAGATTATCCCCAGCTTGCGCAGGAGAGCCTCCGGCTCAGGATCGTGTCCGCGGAAACGGCGGTAGATAGTCGCTTCGTCCTCGCGGCTTCCCATCTCAAGTATGTTGTGACGGAACGATGCCGCCGTCTGGGGGTCGAAGATGCCGTTCTGCTGGAAGAGCGAGTAAGCGTCGGCTTCGAGCACCTCTGCCCATTTGTACGAGTAGTATCCGGCTGCGTAACCGCCTGAGAACAGGTGCGTGAAGGTCGTGGACTGGCATCCTCCGGGGACTGAGGGCAGCACCATTGCGGGAGCCATAGCTGCCTTCTCGAATTCGACCGTGCCGGTTTCGGGGAGAGCTGTGAGGGTGTGCCAGGCCATGTCCAGCAGGCCGAAGCTGAGCTGGCGCATCTGGTAGTAGGCTGCGTTGTAGTTCTGGGAGGCGATGAGTTTGTCAATATACTCGTCGGGGATCTCCTCGCCGGTCTGGTAGTGGCGGGCGAAGGGTTTGAGGAATTGCTTCTCGAAGCCCCAGTTCTCCATAATCTGCGAGGGGAGCTCCACGAAATCGTGGTTGACATTGGTGCCGCAGAGGCTCTCGTAAGTGCCCTGAGCGAGCATTCCGTGCAGCGAATGGCCGAACTCGTGCAGGAAGGTCGTGAGGTCGCCGTGAGTGAGCAGCGCAGGAGTGTCGCCGGTAGGCTTGCTGAGGTTGGTTACGATGCTGACAAAAGGCCTGTACTCGACGCCGTCGCGTATGCTCTGGCCGCGAAATTCGGTCATCCATGCTCCTCCGCGCTTCGAAGGACGCGGGAAGAAGTCAGCATAGAAGAGGGCGAGGTGCTTGCCGTCGGAGTCCTTGACATCATAGACATGCACGTCCTTGTGATATCCGGGTATGTCGCTGCGCTCCTCGAAGCTTATGCCGTAGAGTTTGCCCGCGAGTCCGAAGACTGCGTCGATGCAGTCCTCCAGACGGAAATAGGGCTTGAGCATTGCATCGTCAATAGCGAAGCATTCGGCGCGGTATTTCTCGGCCCAGTAGCTGAAATCCCAGGCTTCCAGACGCTCGCCTTCGAAGCCGTGTTCCCTTGCATATGCGAGGATTGTCTGCAGCTCTTTCTTAGCGACGGGGAGGGTGGGCTTCAGGAGTTTATCCAGGAACTCATTTACCCCCTGGACACTGCCTGCCATCCTGTCCTCAAGCACATAGGCTGCGTAATTGTCGTAACCGAGGAGCTGGCTTATCTTGATGCGGAGCTCCGCAATGCTGCGGCAGATTTCCGTGTTGTCGAACTCGCCGCCCACGGCCTTGGTGGCATAGGCGGTGCTGAGCTGCTCCCGCAGGTCGCGTCTGTCGCTGAACTTCATGAACGCACTGTAGCTCGGAGCCGAAAGGTCGAAGGTCCAGCCTTCCTGACCCAGCTCGCGTGCGGTTGCAGCGCCCATCTCCACTACATAGTCGGGGAGTCCTGCGAGATCGGCCTCGTCGGTCAGATTGAGTTTGAAGCCGTTGGCTGCGGCGAGGGCGTTCTTGCTGAAGCGAAGTATCAGCAGGGACAGCTCTTCGGAGTATTTGCTGTAGCTGGCCTTGTCTTCGGAGCTGAGGAGTGCACCGCTGCGCACGAAGCCCTTGTAGGTTTTGTCCAGAAGGCGCTTCTGCTCGGTAGTCAGCTCGAACTCATCGGCCGCGTCATGGACGGCCTTGATCCTGAGGAACAGCGGCTCGTTGAGGGATACGTACATCTCGTACTCGGTCATCATGGGGGAGAGCTTCTCCGCTATTTCCTCCAGCTCGGGGCTGCTGTCGGCTTCCTTGACATTGTAGAATATGCCGGCTACCCGGCTGAGCAATCCGCCGGCGTGCTCAAGTGCCTCAATCGTATTTGAGAAAGTCGGCTCCTCGGGATTCTGCGTTATGGCGTCGATGTCGGCCTTAGCCTCGGCTATTGCCTGCTCGAATGCGGGCATATAGTGGGCGGGCCTGATCTTGTCGAACTGGGGAGCGCCGTAAGGCAGGGTGGATTCGGAGAGTAGAGGGTTTGTCATCGTGCAGGAAGTAATCAGGGTAAGTGCGGCAAGCAGGCTTGCGAAAGCGGCTGTCTTATTCATTTGATATTAAGGTTAATCCGTCATAAGCGGGATGGACATGCTCCGGCAGCTCGGCCTCGAACTCGGCGTGGCAGGGGAGCATGTGTGAGAGATGGGTAATATAGGATTCGCGGGCGCCTATCTTTTCGAAAAGATCCAGCACCTCGGGCAGGGAGAAGTGCGAGAAATGCGTTCCGCGCTTGACGCAGTTGAGGGTCACGGCATCGAGGCCGCGGAGCTTCCCAAGCTCGCTGTCCTCCAGGCGGCACATGTCTGTGAGGTATGCAATGCCGCCGAAGCGGTAGCCCAGCACCGAGAGAGTGCCGGCCTTATTGTGCCAGCCCTGGATGGGGACGACTTCGACCGAGTGGACATCTTCGCGGGAGATGCCCGAAAGAGTGCGGGTGTAGCCCTTGCCGGAGATCCATTCAAGGCGGTCCTCCCAGGCGTTGGAATATACGCGGAAGGGGTGGCTGCCGTCGATGGTATTCATCCTCCACTCTGGGGAGCCCGGATAATGGGGCTCTGCGAAGCAGTAGGCGTATTCGCGGCGCAGGGTGTCCTCTACATATTGCTCGCAGTAGATGTTTACCGGCTTGCCCTCCAGAAGGTTAAATGAGCGAAGGTCGTCAAGGCCCCCGGTATGGTCCTTGTGGTTGTGCGTAAGAAGCACTGCATCAAGGTGATGCACGCCCTCGCGAAGGAGCTGGCTGCGCATGTCAGGACCGCCGTCAATAAGTATCGTGAGTCCGCCGTATTCCACCAGGGCCGATGCCCTGTATCGCTTGTCACGGGGATCGGTGCTGCGGCAGACAGGGCAGTCGCAGGCAATGATGGGTACACCCTGGGAAGTACCGGTGCCCAGAAAAGTCAGTTTTGTGCTCATATTGTCACCTCCACCAGCTGTCCCACGGACTCAGGGTCGTAAGGGCGGCTTATCCTAATATAATTGCCTGTATAACCTTCCATGCAGCCGCCGCGGCGTGTGGACTCGAAAAGTACCTTCTCTCGGATGCCACGGTTGGCTTCGACGAACTCGTCGTGGAGTTTAGTGCAGAGTTCTTCCAGCTTGGCAACGCGGCGCTTTTTCTCAGCTTCGTCAACTTGCCCCGGCATCGATGCGGCCGGCGTTCCGGGACGCCGCGAATATGGGAAGACGTGGATGAACGCCGGCCGCAGGCTCTCCACGAAGCGGAAAGACTCCTCGAAGCGCTCAGGCGTCTCACCCGGCAGTCCTGTCATGAGGTCTATCCCGAAGAATACTTTCGGTTTGCCCGGGGCCTCGAAGCGGCTGCGTATATATTCTATCTTGCGGGCAAAGAAGGCCGTGTCGTAGCGGCGTCCCATTGCGGCGAGGATGTCATCGCTGCCACTTTGAAGCGGTATATGGAAATGCGGCTGGAACCTGGTCCCGCCGGCAAGCCAGTCAACGGTCTCGTCCGAGAGCAGATTGGGCTCAATGGAGGAGATCCTGTAGCGCTCGATGCCGGGCACCTCATTGAGGGCTTTCAGCAGGTCGAGGAAACTCTCTCCGGTAGTGCGCCCGAAATCTCCTGTATTGACGCCGGTAATCACTATCTCCCTGACTCCCTCAGCTGCAATTGCCCGGGCATTGGCGACGCACTCTGCAATGGGGATATTGCGGCTGGAGCCCCGGGCGTCGGGCACGGTGCAGTAGAGGCAGCGGTTGTCGCAGCCGTCCTGGACCTTGAGGAACGAGCGCGTCCTCTCGCCGGTACTGTATGCTCCGAATACTTCCGGGACCAGTTTCGAAGGCTGGATGCCGAGGGTCATAGGTACCACCAGATGCTTCTCATCGCATCCGAACACGCGGCTGACGCCCTCGATGGCTTCGATTTCGGAGCGCCGCAGCTGGGCCGAGCAGCCGGTTACTATTATGCGGGCATCCGGATTCAGACGGTGTACCTTGCGGATGAGGTTGCGTGATTTGGCATCGGAAGTCGCCGTCACCGAGCAGGTATTGACAAGATAGATGTCGGCCTGCTCGCGCGGACCTGCCACCTCCAGACCTGCGGCCTTGAAGCCCCTTTCGTAGGTCGAGGTCTCGGCATAATTGAGCTTGCAGCCAAGTGTGAGGAACGCTATCTTCATCTGCTGACGGTAACTGATGCGGCGTCGCACGGGCCTCCTACAGGAGGTGCGAGCTTGCTGACTCTAATCTCAAAGCCTTCCAAGCCTGGGAAGGCGGCTGCTATCGCGTCCGCTATTCTGGCTGCTACATGCTCCAGAAGATTGGAAGGGACGGCCATCTGGGCCGCGACTATGCGGTAGATTTCAGAGTAATCGAGCGTGTCCTGCAGACTGTCGCTGCCTGCGGCTTTAGATATATCCAGGCCGCAGCGGAAGTCCACGAGGTACTCTCCGCCGTCGCGGCGCTCCTCCGGGAGACAGCCGTGGAAGGCGTGGAAACGCATACCTGTGAGTTCTATGCAGCCTTTCATTTCGCGAGTATAATAAATACGCAGGGACGCTTGCCTATCTGCGGGGTGCTCTTGCGCCACTGGGCGATGCTGGCCGTCCATATGAAGGCGTCAGGCATGGTTATATCGACTGCGATGCAGAGCTGAGTCTCCGGTCGGCAGTTAGCGAGGATATCCGCAAGCATAGCGTCGTTGCGGTAGGGGGTTTCGATGAAAATCTCGGATTCGCCGGCGGCAGCGGATTCACGCTCTATGCGTCGAAGTGCTGCTGCCCTCTCGCTGTTTTTTGCCGGCAGGTAGCCGAGGAAGCGGAAGCACTGGCCGTTCAGTCCTGATGACATCAGCGCCATCATCAGGGACGAAGGGCCCGACAGGGGGACCACCTCTATGCCGTGGCGGTGGCAGAGGGCGACAAGCCGCGCACCCGGATCCGCTACGGCGGGGAGGCCGGCTTCGGACAGCAGTCCGACATCGCCTTTCTCAAAAAGTGCCAGCATCCCTTCGACTTCTTCGGGTCGGGTATGTTCATTGAGCTCGGTGAAGCTAAGCTCTTCGATATGGCCTTTAAGACCGGCTGAGGACAGGAAGCGGCGTGCAGTACGGGTCTCCTCGACCACATAGTTGCTGATCCCCGGAAGCACGTCGAACAGAGCCTGCGGCAGCACGTCGCGGGGATTACCTTCGCCAAGCGGGGTAGGTATGAGATAGAGTTTACCCGTCATTCCAGTGTTATGGTTTTATACTCAGAATCGCTGAGCGAATTGAATTCCTTCTGGAAACTTATACCGACGCCGTTGCGCTGCAGCAGGTCGAGGTAGTTGGAGTATTCGTCGGGCGAGTGGGAGAATACGCTGAAGCGCAGCTGTCCCGATTCGTCCAGCTTGATCTGTATGTCTATGTCGCCGAGCACGTCGCTGTTGCTGCCCGTGCTGAACTGGCGGTTGCTGAGGTTGCCGTTGACGAGCACCCTGTTGCCCCACAGCTGGGTGGATATGGCCACGTCAAACATGTCCCGGCCGCTGCCTCCCTGCTGGTACTGGAATCCAAGGTCCACAGGGATCTCGAGCCTCTGGAGTATGCTGTTGAACTGGTTGCTGAGGATATCTACGGCGTTGCTGTAGAGGAGGTTGCCGTTGTTGTTGACGATGCCGGTGGTCTCGTCAGGCAGGAAGGCGTTGAGCACCAGCAGACTCACGAACTGCTTCTGGACCTTGTCCTGGGTACTGAGGGCGCTTTCGACCTTGCTCCTGGTGGTGGGATCAAGCTCGGGTACATCGACTGACAGTTCGAGCGCGGGATTGCGCAGCTTGTCTCCTATGCTGATGCCGCACTGCACTAGCTTACGGGTGGCGACGGCGCTGGAGTCGGCTATGAGGGTGGTGAGATTGGCCCTCGTCGAATATACTGCGTTGATATCCAGGTCACTGTCCATGAAATCTCCGCCGAATTTGACCGAGCTGCCGTTCTGTATCTCGAAGTCCTTGGTAATGACTCCCGGTATGGAGAAGCTGTATTTACCGTCGGAGATGACATAGCTTCCGTTCATGTCCAGCACATCGTCGGCCGTGCGGATATCCAGATTGACATTGCCCGTGCCGCGCGCTGTCAGCTTGTTACCGACGCCGACATTGATGTCCACCGTCGCCTCTACATCTGGGCTCACGGTGACGCCTGCCTTGACGCTGATGTTGCCGTTGCGCTTTGCGGCTTCGGCGCCTGAGAGGGTCGCGAGCATCTCCTGATAGGGGTCAAGTCCGCTGCCGCCTTCCTTGAATACGAGTATGCTGCTGCGGACATCGTGGGCCTGAGTGCCTATGGGGACATTGACCTTGCCGGGGCCGTAACTTGCTATGTTGCCTTCGACCATGAGGTTGTCCAGAGGCCCCTTGACCTTTGCGTTACCGCTGATCGCGAGGCTTCCGGAGAGTGCATCGCCTCCGTCCTGCCTGTCCAGGACCTTCAGACCGGCGAGCATGACGCCGAGGTCAAGCTCGGGAGAGAGGACGCCGGAGTAGCGGAGCGTGCCGTCTATGAGACCCTTGCCGGTGCCGCCGTCTGAAATGGGGAGGGCTTCGACCCTTATGATGCCGGGCTCGGCCTTGAACGGTCCTGAGATGGTATATCTCACACCGGTGATGCCGACCATTATGCTGGCATCCTCGAGCCGGGTGTTCCTCGTGACCAGGTCAGGCGAAGACAGGGGGCCGGTTATCTCGATGGCTCCGCTGACATATCCGCTGGTCTCGCTGGAGATTGAGGACAGCAGGGGAGTGGCTATGCCGAGGTCGAGGCGGTCCAGCACTACATTGAGATCCACGTCCTCGTGGCGTATGTTGTATGCGCCTGCAGCATTGAGGTAGTCACGGCCCTCCTTGGAGCCGCGGGCGAACAGGCTCACTTCTTCGTTGGTATCATTGAGGTAGGTGCCTACCTGGATGCGTCCCTGAGGCACGCCGCCGAATTTCAGCGAATCCGCCACTATTCCGGCCAGAATCTTGGGATAGCTGCCTCCGGTACCAATCAGACTCGCAATACCGTCCAGCCTTCCGTTGAGACCCATGTCGCTGCCGATAAAAGAGTTCACAAGGTCTATGGCCAGATTGGATATCCGCACGAGCATGGTGTCGGCTGGGCTCCCGGAGTATGTGCCGTCCAGGCGCAGGGATTCTTCGGCGTTGCCGAAACGGAAACCGTTGATGGCCAGTTTGTCGTCCCCGTAGGCAATTGTGCAAGGCTCGAGCTCCCAGGTCCTGCCTTTGTAGTTGAAGCGCGAGGGGTGCATGTCAGCGCTTATGCTAAGCGGTGCGGAGAAATCGTGGTCTTTGTAGCTGCTGCCGAGGGTCCCTGACAGGTCCAGAAGCGCGCTATGGCCGTGCTCGGGCTCGTTGTCGTAGGAGGCCTTGAAGTCTATATCCTTGCCCTCTTTGGCTATATCTATGCCGCAGCGGCGCAGGTTGAATGCCCCGTATGCCAGCAGGGGAGAGCTTATGCTGATGCTGCCGTCCAGGGCGTCGCTGATGCTGGCGTGGAGGGTGCTGCCTTTGTCAATATACACTCCAGGTGCGAGGAAGGTCAGCAGGCTCCTTGAGTCGCCGAAACTGAGGTCGGCATCGTACAGGCCTTTGCTTCCGGTGATGCCGGCGTCAAGGAAACGCGATTCCAGCCTGCCTTGTATGCTGTCTCCCTGCGAAGTGTAGGCTATCGAGATATCACCCACATCGTGCAGGCCGAGGCTGCTGTGGAGCTTCAGAGAGTCTATCCTGACATCGGCCGAACGGACTTCTCCTTCGGTCATGGAGAGTATTGCGCCCAGTTTGCAAGCTACCTCCGAGGGGCCCTCGCGGCTGTCGAGGTTCATCGCCTTGAGGTCAGCGCCGTCCAGGTCTGCGACTATGGTGTAGCTGTCTTTACGGGGGCCGTCCAGCGCCGCATCTGCATATGCGCTCAGTACGAGGGCGCTGTCGCGGACTTTGGCAATAAGCCTTGCATTACCGTCATGTAGCGAGCCAGAGGCCGTGATGCCTTCGTAGTCGTGACCGAGCAGACCGAGTCTGGATACATGGAGGGAGTCGAGGTCGATTTCGGGCAGGGAACCGCCTATTCTGCCGCTGCCTTTGAGGTATGCTGACAGCAGTCCGAGCTCAGGGACATCCAGTACTTTGTCCAGGCTGAGGTTCGAAGTCGATACCGTGCCGCCGAACTCTATGGCTTCGCCGCTGACAAGCCCGTTCATCGCGGCTTTGATGGCCGCTGCTCCCAGACCGCCGCCTATGTTGATATCTGCCTTGAGGGAGTCCAGAGGGCCTTCGGCGGTGGCCTCGCCGGTTATGGTCTGGCCTTTGAACTTATATTTGACGTCGTGCGCCTCTGCGTTGAAGTAGGGCGTGCCCGTGAGGTCCTGCGCGTGGCCTTTGAGACTCGCGGAGAGACCCATGCCCGGGATTGTGGCTATGAATTTATCCAGGTGCAGGTCGTTGACCGGGCCGTGGACGATGCCGTGGCTCACGTCAATCGTGAGGTCGCCTCCGACCGCTCCCATCGTGAAGGCGTAGAGGGTCTGCAGATTGACGCGGCTGTGCCTCAGTACGCCGTCCAGGCGGACCTTGTCCACGAAATGGAAGTTGAAGTCGTCCGGGGTTGGATAAGTCATCGAGAAGTCGGCGTAGATGTCAGACTTGTCGTCGCGTATCTCGATATCGGTGATGAAGATGCCGCTGCCGTCCATGCCTGCGCGGCATTTGCCGTTGATAACGTCCAGATGGCAGCCGCTCTTCTCATCCAGGCCGCGTATCTCACCCTCGCCGCCGATGTAGTTGCCGTCGATGTAGAAGCGATATCCGCGTATCTCGTCGAGGTGGACGTCCAGATCCGCCCAGTTGATGCCGTGGCCGTCGTAAGGCATTGGCACCGCCTGGTCGAAGATGTGCATCTTGTAGGTGAAGTCGCTGACGCGTATCCTGTTGATAGTGAGGATGTGGCCGAGCTCTTCGGTGCTCTCTGCCTCCTCGGTGAGGCCAAGGATGCGGGTTATGTTGGCACCGGCTGCGGTAGGCTCTGACGCCAGGTGCATGAGGCCGCCGTCTATGGTTGCGCGGCGAAGGTACACGCCTTTGCTGCTAAGAAGGCTGCGTAGGGACACGGTCGCCGTGACGCGGTTGAAGCGGAATAGCGTGTCGACCGGGGGGAAGCCGGTGTTGTAGCGGTCTTCGGTGTAGGGATGGTCGTCCAGGACCACCAGACTGTCTATACACACGGTGCCGTTGGCGACTATCTTCAGTGACGAGAAGGAGATTTTGCCGTCCAGGTACGGCTCCAGTTTCTCCACAACCTTCCTTGCGAGACGGGTCTGCACGGCAGGCAACTGGACCGCTATCAACACAGCAGTCGCAATTACCACAATTATGCCAAGTACCCGTTTTACGCGCATCCTACAAATATAATAA
>CAMZEI010000045.1 GCA_947305815.1 uncultured Bacteroidales bacterium
GGTCAACAACACCATCTGCGAAGTGGGCAATGTCCTCATCAACGGAGCAAAGGTCGTCACGATCAACTCCGAATCCACCGAGATCGAGGATATCAAGAAGACGGTGGCCGACTGCGGCCTCGAGGGAGTCGAGAACATCAACTACCTCCAGGCCATCAAGAGGGTCATCGGCATGTCTGACAAACCTTTAGCCAACGAAGTGATATGTCCCAGGAAATAGAGAAGAAATTCCTCGTGAAGGGTGACTTCAAGTCCGAGGCTTTCAAGGCAACCCGCATCACCCAGGGTTATCTGAGCTCGGTTCCCGAGAGGACCGTGCGCGTACGCGTCAAGGGCGAAAAGGGTTTCATCACCATCAAGGGTATAGGCAACGCAAGCGGTGCAGCCCGCTTCGAGTGGGAGAAAGAAATCCCCGTCGAGGAAGTGCAGCAGCTGCTTGAGCTAGCAGAGCCCGGCGTGATCGACAAGACCCGCTACCTGGTGAAGAACACCGACGGCGTCCACACCTGGGAAGTCGATGAGTTCTACGGCGACAACGACGGTCTCACCGTCGCCGAAGTGGAGCTCGCCGACGAGAACGAGCCTTTCGACAAACCCGCATGGCTTGGTGAAGAAGTAACCGGCGATCCGAAGTACTTCAACTCCATGCTCATGAAAAACCCTTATAAGAATTGGAAATAGGTTTCAGAACAATTCTTTTACCTCTGTTAATGGTCTCATCCTTGTGCGCATGTCTCAAGGATGAGCCCGTTAATAGGGAAGAAGAACAGCAGCAGCCTGTAAGCTATGTCCTCGGAACCCCCGTCTCGTACGACACCGGCATAGACGGACTGTCCGCAATCTGCCTAAATGAGGCGGGTGACGGTCTGCTAATAGCTCAGGACAACGGCAGCGTGCTGGAGTTTAACTTCGAAGGCAATCTGCTCACAGACAATGTAATGGCCAATACCGACGGGCGCAGCAAGGTGGACCTTGAAGGCATCACCCGGGCAGGCGACGGCAGCATATACCTGTGCGAGGAGAGGTTCCGCGAAGTCTGGAAACTGAGCGCCGACCACAAGGCAATTACGCTCATCTCCGATGCCGGCCCGAGAGAGGACCAGAACGAGGACAACCAGGGCTACGAAGGCATTGCAGCAGGTCCTGACGGCATCCTGTACGTCGCCAACCAGAGCAAGCCCTTCCGCGTCTATACCTATTCGCTGGTGACGGGGACCTGGGGGACGGCGTTCGACGTGAGCGGAGCCAAGAGCCTGTCGGACATCTTCTATGACAAGGACGACGGCACCCTCTGGATTACCGACGCCAAGACCCAGAAACTAACGCAGTTCCGCCCCGACGGCACCCTCCTGCAGAGCATGGATATCTCATTCGTCAATAAGCCGGAGGGATTCTGTAAGGACAGCTCACTCAAGCTTATGTGGTTCGTCTGCGACAAGACCAACAAGATTTATAAAGTAAGCTACAACTGATTATGGCCGAAGAGATGAAGACGACGGCGGAGTTCAATCCGCTGGATATGAACAACTACCGCATCGAGAAACTGCCCAAGATGCAGAAATCGAAGTTCGAGAGGATCATGGCGAAAGTCGGCGGTCCCCTCGCCATCGTCGTCTTCGTCTGGATATGCTGGTTCTGCCACATAGGCTTCATCGACAATCTCGACACCACCGGACTCGCGGCCACGGCCCAGAAGCGTCTGGACGCCCTTGGACTCGAAGGGTTCCTGCGCGCCAACTACGCCATGCTGGCCATTTTCGCTGCGAGCCTGATACTGTGGATGACCGAGGCGATACCCAATTACCTCACTTCGCTGTTTCTCATAGCCGGCATAGTCCTGTTCGGAGTGACGACGCAGAAAGAGGCCCTCTCGCAGCTCGGACACCCTGTGATGTGGCTCAATATCCTGAGCTTCGTGCTCGCGAGCATGCTGGTTAAGACCCGCTTCGCCAAGAGGCTGGCGCTGGCGTTCGTGATTAAGTTCGGCAAGACGGCGAAGGGAGCCCTGTGGAGCTTCCTGCTGATTAACCTCGTCCTGTCGGCATTCATCTCCGCGACCACGGTCAAGGCGACCATAATGCTGCCCATCTTCATGGTGGTCTGCGCAATCTACGGGGCACACAGCGGCAACCGTAACAACTTCGGCCGCAACCTCGTGATACAGAACCTGTTCCAGGTCAACATAGGAGCCAACGCATTCTACACCGGCAGCGGCGCGCACCTGCTTGCAATCTCGCTGATTGCCGGGTACCTGGGCAGCTGCAACTTCGGCTACTCGCAGTGGCTGGTGGCTGTCGGCCCCATGAGCGTGGTTATTTTGGTAGTTGGCCTGCTGGTAGGCATGTTCATCTTCTTCCCTATGAAAAAGGAAGAGCAGACGCCTCAGATTGAGGGCGGTCTGGACAGCCTCAAAGCGGAGCTCGCCTCCATGGGCAAGATGAGCATCGAGGAATGGAAGGCCGTCGGCATATTTGCGCTGGTGCTGTTCCTGTGGGTCACCAAGGGGACCTTCCACAATATCGATGAGACCATAGTCGCACTGATTGGCGCCATAATAGCTCTGGTCCCGGGTATAGGGGTCGTCAAATGGAACGATGTCGACATCCCCTGGCACCTGATGCTCTTCTCGGCAGGCGCCTACACCCTGGGAAGCGGCCTCAACGCCACCGACCTTCCCAACACAATGGTCAACGCCGCGTTTGATTCGCTCGGCGTCACGCAGGGCACTCCCTTCTGGGTGCTCTACACCATACTTACCTTCCTTATGATGTACTCGGGCCTGGTGTTCCAGTCCAAGACCATAAGGACCATGGTATTCGTACCTATAGCCCTCGGCGTGGAGACGCGCTACGGCTTCCCTCCCATGAGTATTGCACTGCCCGTGTCCATGCTCATCGAGCACTGCTATGTGCTCCCCTTCAACAGCAAACCCGCGGCCCTGCTGTACAACACCAACCAGTACAGCCAGACGGACGCTTTCAAATACGGCATCACCATGATGACTTTCTCATGGGTGCTGATACTCCTCTGGGGTCAGACAGTCCTCAAATGGCTGGGCATCACCCCCGGATTATTCTGATAGCTTATGTTTGAATCACAGGAACTCATAATGATGACCCGGCTGATCGTAGCCGGCCTGCTCGGCGCCGCAATTGGCCTTGAGCGCGAGATACGCGCCAAGGAGGCCGGTGTCCGTACGCACTTCATCGTGGCGCTCGGCAGCGCCCTGTTCATGATAATCTCGCAGCATGCCTTCAGCGGACAGTTTGACCATGCCCGCGTGGCCGCCCAGGTGGTCTCCGGCATCGGTTTCATCGGTGCAGGCGTGATTATCTTCCAGAAGAACGCCGTGCGCGGAGTAACCACTGCGGCAGGACTCTGGGTCGCCGCCGCAATAGGTCTGGCATGCGGAGGCGGGATGTACGCGGTCGCAATAACCACCGCCGTCCTCACCGTAATCTGCCTTGAGACTATGTACTTCTTCCACGCAACCTACGGCGAGAAGAAGGTCGAGATTACCCTCGGCTCCGGCTCCGAAGAAGACATCCTCAAGACCCTCGAAGCCCTCAAGAAGGAGAAAATCAATGTCGAGAGCTACTCCCTCTCCGGAGGCAAGGTGCACATCTCCATGAGGATGAAGCAGAAGAACTATCTTGAGGACATCAAGAAGCTGGTTACCAACCTCGAAGGATTTACAATAGAAGATTTATATTAACAATTATGCCTGGTATTTTCTATCTGGTGCCCGCGGCATCCGTCCTGGCCCTGCTATTCGCCTACATATTCTATCGCAGGATGCGCCGTGAGGACGAGGGCACGCCCACAATGAGGCAGATTGCCCAGTATGTGAGGGAAGGCGCAATGGCCTATCTCAAGCAGCAGTACAAGATTGTCATAATAGTATTCATAGTCCTGGCGCTGTTCTTTGCGTTCCTGGCTTATGTCCTGCATCTGCAGAACCCCTGGGTCCCCTTTGCCTTCCTCACGGGAGGCTTCTTCAGCGGACTTGCGGGCTTCATAGGGATGAGGACAGCCACCCTGGCTTCCGGCCGCACGGCCAATGCTGCACGCCGCAGTCTCAATGACGGACTTAAGGTAGCGTTCCGCAGCGGCGCCGTGATGGGTCTCACCGTAGTGGGACTCGGCCTGCTGGACATAGCCATCTGGTTCATAGTGCTCAACGCCTTCGTCGATGAGGCCACCATGGCCCAGAAGCTGGTCGTTATAACCACCACCATGCTGACCTTCGGCATGGGCGCATCGACCCAGGCCCTGTTTGCACGCGTAGGCGGCGGTATCTACACCAAGGCAGCCGACGTGGGAGCCGACATCGTGGGCAAGGTCGAGACCGACCTCCCCGAGGACGACCCCCGCAACCCTGCAACCATCGCCGACAATGTGGGCGACAATGTGGGTGACGTGGCCGGCATGGGCGCAGACCTCTACGAGAGCTACTGCGGCTCCATCCTCAGCACCATGGCCCTCGGAGCATCGGCTTTCTACGCTGTAGGACCCGAGATGCAGATCAAGGCAATACTTGCCCCCATGCTGATTGCAGCCGTGGGCGTAGTGCTGTCCATCGTGAGCATATTCACCGTACGCACCAAGGAGGGAGCCGGCATGGCACAGCTGCTCAAATCCCTCAGCGTCGGTACCAACCTCGCCGCTATTCTCAGCGGTGTCGCAACTTTCGGCATCCTTTACCTGCTCGGATTTGACAACTGGTGGCAGCTCAGCTGCTCCGTGGTAGTGGGTCTCGCTGCCGGCGTAATCATCGGCAAGGCGACCGAATACTACACTTCGCACTCCTACAAGCCCACCCAGAAGCTCGCCGAGTCCTCCGAATCCGGCCCCGCTACCGTAATCATCAGCGGCGTCGGCCTGGGCATGGTTTCGACAGCCATCCCGGTTATCGCAATAGTGTGCGCAATCGTGCTGTCTTATCTCTTTGCAATAGGCTTTGACATGCACAACATGATAAGCGCCGCCAATCTCTCGCACGGCCTGTACGGCGTAGCGATTGCTGCGGTCGGCATGCTCTCTACTCTCGGTATCACTCTCGCCACCGATGCTTACGGTCCAATAGCCGACAACGCAGGCGGCAACGCTCAGATGAGCGGTCTGGATCCCGTGGTGCGTGAGAGGACCGATGTGCTGGACGCTCTGGGCAACACCACCGCCGCCACCGGCAAGGGCTTCGCAATCGGCTCCGCCGCCCTCACGGCACTCGCTCTGCTGGCTTCTTATATTGAGGAGGTCAAAATTGCTGTAGGCCGCACCGGCGATGCACTTATCAACGGCGTCGAGGCCGCCAAGGCTTCAATTCTGGATGTGATGGCCGAATACGACGTGTCTCTGATGAGCCCCGCAACGCTTGCCGGCGTGTTCGTCGGCTCGATGATGGCATTCCTCTTCTGCGGTCTCACGATGAACTCCGTAGGACGCGCCGCCAACAAGATGGTGCTCGAAGTGCGCCGCCAGTTCCGCGAGATCAAGGGTATCCTCAGCGGTGAAGGCACTCCCGACTACAAGAAATGCGTCGAGATAGCCACCCGCGCCGCACAGCATGAGATGATACTTCCCGCTATCGTAGCTATCCTGGTACCCATCGCAACCGGCCTCGTGCTCGGCGTCTCCGGCGTGCTCGGACTGCTCATCGGCGGCCTGGGAGCAGGATTCGTGCTGGCTATATTCATGGCTAACTCAGGCGGCGCCTGGGACAACGCCAAGAAGTACGTCGAAGAGGGACACCTCGGAGGCAAGGGCAGTGACTGCCATCACGCCACCGTAGTGGGCGACACCGTGGGCGACCCCTTCAAGGACACCAGCGGACCTTCGCTCAACATCCTCATCAAGCTGATGAACATGGTGAGCATCGTATTCGTCTCGCTGACGGTACTTTAGCCTATAAAACCGAGTATGGCGGGCACGTCCCCGACGGGGAACGAGCGCTGCTCGCCAGAGGAAAGGTTCTTGATATTTACTACGCCGGCTGCAACCTCAGTCTCTCCGTTGATGGAGATGTACGGGATGGATTTGCGGTCGGCGTAATCAAATTGCTTCTTGAGCTTGGCGGCGTCGGGGTAGATCTCGACGCTGATTCCCAGGTCGCGCAGTCCGCGGGCTACAGGCATCACGTAGGCAAGCGACTCAGCGTCCATGTTGGCAAAGAGGATGCGGGAGCTGGTGGAGAGGCTCTCAGGGAAGCGGCCGAGGCCGGTCAACACATCGTAGATCCTGTCGGCACCGAAGCTGACGCCCACGCCTGACATATCGGGGAGGCCGAAGATGCCGGTGAGGTTGTCGTAGCGGCCGCCGCCTGCTATGCTGCCTATCTCCCAGTCGAGGGCCTTGACTTCAAAAATAGCCCCGGTGTAGTAGTTGAGGCCCCTTGCAAGGGAGAGGTCCAGCTCCACGGGGACGTCCACGCCCGCCATGCTGATAAGTCCGAAGAGCTCCTCCAGCTCATCGAGACCCTTGCGTCCCTCCTCGCTGGATGCGAGCAGCTCGCGCATGACCTTGAGCTTGGAAGCCGTGTCGCCGCTGAGAGTGAGGACGGGCTCCAGGAGTCCGATAGCCTGGGCGCTGAGGCCCTTGTCCACGAGCTCCAGCTTCACTGCGTCAAGCCCTATCTTGTCCAGCTTGTCTATCGCGACGGTGATGTCCACCACCTTGTCGGGAGCGCCGCAGATTTCGGCGAGACCGGTGAGGACCTTGCGGTTGTTGACCTTGACGCAGACCCTTACTCCAAGACGCGTGAATGCATCCGAAAGCATCTGCACGAGCTCCAGCTCGCACATCTGGCTGCGGGTGCCGATTACATCCACGTCGCACTGCCAGAACTCGCGGTAGCGGCCCTTCTGTGGACGGTCTGCGCGCCACACGGGCTGCATCTGGAAGCGCTTGAAGGGGAATGCCAGCTCGCCCTGGTGCTGCACGACATAGCGGGCAAACGGCACGGTGAGGTCATAGCGAAGGCCCTTCTCGCAGACCTGCGGAGTGAGGGGCTGGGACATATCGGCCTCGGCGAAGGGGTCGCCGGAGTTGAGTATGCGGTACAGGAGCTTGTCGCCCTCGTCGCCGTATTTGCCAAGGAGGGTGGAGAGATTCTCCATCGCGGGAGTCTCTATCTGGATGTAGCCGTAGGAGCGGAAAACTCCGCGCAGAATGTCGAAAATATAGTTCCTGCGGGCCATTTCCAGGCGGCCGAAATCACGCGTTCCTTTCGGGATTGAGGGCTTCTGTGGCATAGTCGTCAAATTATGGCGCAAATTTACTATTTTTGTCCAAATTTCGTCTGATATGAAAAGTTTTTGGAAAACCGTACTTGCCGTTGTAGTAGGTACAATCATCGTTAGCATCATCAGCACCCTGTTCTTCTTCAGCTTCCTCGGAGCACTCAGCGCCGGCTCATCCGGCAAGCCCGTGATCCCGAAGTCCGGAGTGCTCGACATCAACATGGCGCAGTTCAATCTGGCCGAGCAGACCGCGGAGGAGAATCCTTTCGCTTCGCTCACCCCTGCGACCCTGATGTCCGGCGACATGGAGAACGTGCCCACCGTGGGACTGCTTGACGCAGTGAACGCCGTGCACGCCGCCGCAGAGGACCCGGGTGTGAAGTACATATTCCTGCGTCCCGACGGATACGCCTCCGGGATTGCACACGCCGAGGAGTTCCGCGCAGCGCTCAAAGCCTTCCACGACAGCGGCAAGGCAATAGTAGCCTACACCGAGAACCTCGCTACCGGCAGCTACTACATCGCTTCCGTCGCCGACAAGGTGTATTCGACATCGTATCCCGGCGCAATGACCAATTTCAACGGCATAAGCTCCCAACTTATCTTCCTCAAGGATGTCCTCGACAAGCTGGGCATCAACATACAGCTCATCCGCCACGGCAAGTACAAGTCTGCCGGCGAGATGTACATCCGCAGCAGCGCAAGCCCCGAGAACCTGGAGCAGAACCAGGTCATGATCAACTCCATCTGGAAGACCCTCGGCGGCGCTATTGCCGAGAGCCGCGGGATTGAGCTCGCCACGCTGGAGGCCATGATTGACCGCCTCGAACTCTGTCTGCCCGACGATTTCGTGGAGAAGGGCCTCGTGGACGAGCTCCTGACCCGCGAGCAGCTTAAGTCCAAGCTCGCCGACCTCGCAGTGGTCGAGAAATACAGCCAGGTGAGCATGATACCCTTTGCCGACTATGCGGCCGCCAAGAAGAAGGTTTCCACCGCTAAGGACAAGATAGCAATCATCTACGCCGACGGCGAGATAGTAGAGGGCAGCGGCACGCAGGACATTGCCGGCAAGCGCTTCGCCCGCATTATCTCCGACATCCGTGAGGACGAGAGCGTCAAGGCCGTGGTCCTGAGGGTCAACTCCCCCGGCGGCAGCGTGCTGGCTTCCGACAGGATCAAGGCCGAGATCGACCTGCTCCGCGAGGTCAAGCCCGTCGTGGCTTCCTATGGCTCTTATGCCGCGAGCGGCGGCTACTGGATCTCCAACGCCTGCGAGAAGATCTACTCTGACGCAGGTACGCTCACCGGCTCCATCGGTGTGTTCAGCATCATCCCCGAGGGCAGCAAGCTGCTCAAGAAGGTGGGTGTCGGCGTCACGACCGTGAGCTCCGCCAGGCACGGCGACCTCTACAGCATGTTCAAGCCCCTCGACGCTGCTGAGCACGCCTATATGCAGCGTTCGGTGGAGGATATCTATGACAGGTTCACCTCTATCGTAGCCGAAGGCCGCGGTCTGGAGAAGGACTATGTCGATGAGATAGGCCAGGGCCGCGTCTGGACCGGCACTGACGCTCTCGGCATCGGCCTTGTGGATGAGATTGGCACCCTGGAGGATGCACTCCGCTGGACCGCCGACCTCGCCGGAGAGCCCGACCTCGACAAGTGGAACATCGTCGGCTACCCCGCTCCCGAGGACAGCATGACCCAGATGCTCCAGATGTTCGGCACCAAGCCCTATGACGACGACATCTTCAGCGGTACTCCTCTGGAGAAGACCGCGCGCGTGTTCAGGCAGTGGTGGAGCGACAAGGACAAAACCTACACCTTCGCCCGCATGCCTTACGAGATTGTGCTAGAGTAGCAGCAGGACCGCGTAGATATACAGAAGGAAGCCGTGCATACGGCGCTTGCCCTTCATCACATGGTTAATCATCACTTCCGTCGGTTCGGAGGTGATGATTTCTTTCAGGGTCTCGCTGTCGGGACGGCGGGAGGCGGTCCATTTACAGATTATCTCGCCGTCGTCGATGTAGGTGACGCCGCCGTTGGAGCGGTTGAGAGTCATGAGGGTCTTGCGGTCGGCGGCGAAGACCTTATCATAATCCGGGAGGATTGTAGAAAGAGTAATAGCGGTTACACCTGCCTGCTTAGCTTCGGCCATCCATGTGGCGATTTCTTCCCAGTCGGCCTCCTCGGGCTCATATACCGACAGGATTGCTACCTGTCCTGTGAGCGCCAGGGAATCCGCATACTCCCCTGCCGCGTCGTAGAACGACAGTATCGGGGCGTCGTCGAGGTTGGTGCGGGAGGCGTTGAACAGCTCCGCTCCCGGTGCGAACGGGGTCCTGTCGTCATACACCCAGCCGCTGTAGCAGAGATAGGCGAAAACTATCAGGGACACCGCTCCTATGTGGAAGGCTATGTACTTGATAGGCTTGGGGTTACCCATGTGCCCACGGAACGGCAGGAACGCCACCGCGCACAGGGCGCAGAACACCAGATTCTTGATGAATGACTGGCTGTGGGTCAGCGTCAGATAGCGCCCGAAGCAGCCGCAGTCCATCTCGGGATTGCGTATCAGCAGCACGAGCGTTATGGCTGTAAATGAGAGTATCAGCGCGGAAGTGATGGCCGCCACGACCTTGCGCCACACGCCGGCTATCAGCGCCGCTCCGGTGACGGACTCCAGCAGGCACACTCCTATCCCCGCAGCCTTGGCCCAGGGGATGAGAGCCGGCACTCCGAAGAACTTGAAATACTCCGCGACGATGAGTCCCGTCCCGACGGGATCCACCATCTTGAGCACACCGGACAGCACAAGCAGCAGCCCCATAATGATTGCCGCCGCCCTCCTGTATCCGCGTATCGCCGACTTATATTTCTTCTTGGATGACAAGTACCTTTTTTATTAGTTCAAAAATGTCATTCGCGGGCAACATCTCCCCAAATTCATCCGAACAATCCACCGGGATGAACGACGGATCCTCAGCGGCCTGCAACCTGTAGATATCCCGCACCCTCTTCTGGAACTCAATGCTCCCCTCGTGTATGTCGCTCGACCCCTCCAGATAGCTGCGGTCAGCGCCCTTGCGCGCATGCGTGAGACTGTTCTCCACGAACTGCAACGGCACATCGAGGAAGATATTGAGGTCCGGCTTCGGCAGATTGAAGACGCCGTATTCGGTGTCGAGTATCC
Source organism: uncultured Bacteroidales bacterium (assembly GCA_947305815.1). Taxonomy (GTDB): domain Bacteria; phylum Bacteroidota; class Bacteroidia; order Bacteroidales; family UBA932; genus Cryptobacteroides. The sequence continues at coordinate 10,435 of CAMZEI010000045.1, forward strand.
AGCGCCGCAGCGCCTCCGCCTCAGCGGGGTCTGCGAGCTTGGCGCACTGATAGGCGATGTTGGAATACACATAGCGGTCCAGCAGCACCGTCGCCCCCTCGTCCAGCGCCTTTCGTATCGCAGGCGCCGCCCCATGCCGGTCCTCTGCAAAGAGCAGGGCAATCAGCTGCGGATGCAGCGCACCCAGCGGTCCGAAATCCCCACGCAGGAACTTCGAAATCAACTCGCCGTACACCGGCGCATCATATCGCGGGAAATGTATATACTCCAGCCTCGGAGACACCTTCTCGAGATACTCCCTGAGCTTGCGCACCTGGGTGGACTTCCCGGCTCCATCCAAACCTTCCAGAACTATCAGCATAACAGGGACAAATATAGCACTTTTCCGCCACAGTCTCCATAGTCCGTCATTCCCTCCCCTCCATAGTCATTCCGGGCTTGACCCGGAATCTCCGCAGGGCGCGAATCTCCTCAAAAAGATTGTCCGTGCCGAAAATATGATTACCTTTGCGGCAGCACAGTGTATATGGAATGCCCCGATGCGTCCATCTGCACTCTAAATAAGATTAAGCCCCCGAGCAATCGAGGGCTTTTTCCTATATAGAAGTAAATCGGCCACAGCTCCTGTTTAGTGATTCTGGGAGGGCACGCAGTGCGCATAACTACCTAATTGCAGTCGCATTTTGCGACCGCAAGATTCCGTCCTTCTGTCACCTGGACAAAAGCAAATTGCGTAAAAATCTCTACCTTTGGCTTTAACAAGCAGAGCATTATTCATTATGATTTACATTGCCTCCAGCTGGAGAAACCCTTACTATGAGGATGTCGTGAAACGCCTCAGGGAAGAGGGCTTCTCCGTCTATGACTTCCGCAACCCACCCCATGGCGGCAGAGGCTTCCATTGGACAGATGTGGACGAGAACGCCCCGAACTGGTCATTCAAGGATTATGAAGCGGGGCTGCGCCATCCGTTGGCAGAACGCCAGTTTGCAGCCGATTTAGATGCCCTCAAAGCCGCCGACACCTGCGTCCTCGTCCTCCCCTGCGGTCGCAGCGCCCATACCGAAGCCGGCTGGATGGCCGGCGCCGGGAAACGGGTTATCGCCTACATCCCGGAAATGGTAGAACCGGAACTAATGTACAAACTCTTCTACGAGGTCGTAGACAATCTCGATGACCTTATTAAGAACATTCACACTTCTAACAAATTATGAGGCAACGGACATTGAGTATCCACTTGCCAAAGTCATAGAAGTTCCTGCTCAATATCATCTTTATGTAAGATTGTATTAAGCGCCCCCTTCCTAACTATTATCCATTCGTTCTCAAAACACCTTTCAGGGCTAATCCTCTTTGTTCTGAAGGTCTGATACGCTATCCCCAAAAGGTTCTTTACTCGAGAATCTTCATACATAGCTGCAGCTGAGCCGAAATAAAAATGCTCATGCGTATCTTTCAGCTCAACGTGAATGATTGTCCGATCCTGCTTTAACATGATTATCGTGTAGCGCAAAGTTATGTTTTTAAAAGCAACAAACAAATTATTCTTGATTATTCCACACAATTGTGATATATTTGTAGAGCGATTC
>CAMZEI010000046.1 GCA_947305815.1 uncultured Bacteroidales bacterium
GGTAACCGATGCGCGCAGCACGTCGCGGCGCACTAGCATATATACTTTGTTGCAGAGCCCGGCGAGATAGGTGGCTTCCTCGCAGGCAGTGTCTCCGCCGCCCACTACGGCTACGTCCTTGCGGCGGTAGAAGAATCCGTCGCAGGTTGCGCACGCCGATACTCCCAGTCCCTTGAACTTCTGCTCCGACTCCAGACCCAGGTAGCAGGCCTTGGCTCCGGTGGCTATGATTACCGCATCTGCCTTGACGGTGGTCTCTCCGTCGATGGTGAGGGTGAACGGACTGCCACTCCCGAGATCTGCCGCAGTGACGATGCCGCGGCGTATGTCGGTGCCGAGCTGAAGCGCCTGGTCCCGCATGGAGGCCATCAGTTGATTGGCGTCAACTCCACCCGGGAAGCCGGGGAAATTCTCAATCACCGTAGTGGTGGTAAGCTGTCCTCCGGGTTCGGGACCCTCGTACAGCACTGGCTGCAGGGCTGCCCTCGCAGCATAAATTGCGGCGGTATAACCTGCAGGGCCTCCGCCGATTATGAGGCACTTAATGTCAGACATTACAGTAGTGTGATGGTGTAATCGTTGTTATATACTGTGCGGCGCACGGCCTTGTTGGAGCGGCCGACTTTCCCGGGCTCGTCCCCGAAGCGGAAGTCAGACTGGAGTCCCCTCCAGCGGAACTCGTGCATATAGTCCTTCCAGCCGCGTCCGTAGGTCTTGCAGAGTCTGGTGAAATACTGCACCATGTCGTATCCGCTGAATGCGAAATTGCCGGGCTCGCTGCCGAACAGGGCTCTGTATGCGAGCACGAAGGATTTCACCTCGGGCGATTCGTAGTCGATAAAGTAAGACCCTGATACCCTGAGACCGATGTTGAAGAAGGTCTCGGAATCAATGGTCTCGAACGAACGGATGCGCGAAGTACAGTAGAGCTGCAGGTCCTTGCCGCGGTACTTGAGCAGTCCGGCGTTGCGCACCACGTCCCCTATGAAGGCCTCGTTCTCGGAAGCTATCACGAACTGCATGCGGCCTATCGTCTCGAGCACGGTCTCGTACTTCTCGAGTATCTCCAGACCCTCGAGCAGGTTATAGCTCACGGTGGAGTAGCGTATGCCGTTCTCTTCGAGCCTCGACATGATGCGGCGGCCGCTCTCGGGGAGCTCTTCGGAGGAATTGCATACCACGATGACGCTGCTCTGAGGGGTCTTCTCCTCGATGAGCCAGTCCACCATGTCGTCTATCTGATCCTCTGCGGTCGAAGTCGCATGGACCACGCGCAGGTATGCCGGCAGGGAGGCGGCCCTGGGATCAAGCGGGGATACTATCCACTTGTCCTCGGGACAAATCTCAAGCTCGGTCATTATATCCTTGGGAGCCACGGGCCCTATTATGACATCGCTCTGCGAGAGAGTCCATGCCGTGGGAGCTGCAGCGTAGTCGCTGATGTCGTAGCATCCAAGATTGAGCTCGATTCCGTCGCCTCCGAGGTTGCGGGCTGCCAGCAGAGCTCCGGAGTAGAACTCGAGGAAGTTGGCGCTGGGTACGGCCGAGCCGGTCCCGAGGGGGAGAAGCAGGCTGACATTTACGGTCTCCGGGATGTCGATAGTGGGAGTGACATCCTGAGGCTCTTCTTCCTGTCTTACGGTGTCAGCAGGCTGAGGGACCTGTGCAGGCCGGACTGTGCTGTCCGCAGTCTCAGGCTTTTGAGCGGGTCTGCCCGAAGCTGCTTTCCCGGAGCCGGGGAAACGATACCATTGGGCCGTTGCACATGACGGCAACAGCCCAATAAGCAATACCAGTATGGCGAGTCTTTGCTTCAATGCCGCGTGCTACTTTTTGCTGTTCTTGTCCTTGACGTAAGCTTCGTTGAGGCCCTTCAGGATATCCTCGGTGATATCGAGTGCAGGATCAGCGCAGACTATGGGATTGGGGAGTATGTCACCCTGGGTTGCGAAGATGAGAGAATAACCCATCTGGGCATTGTAAGCATCGACGAAATTCTTGATGGCGTCGGCGAGCTGGTTCATCATGACGCTCTGCTCCTCGGCGATCTCCTGCTGCTTCTGGGCTGCGTACTGCTGGAACTCGGCCTGCTGCTGCTGGAGCTTCTGGCTCTGGATTTCGGCGGTGCTGCGGGTGAGCAGACCCTTGTCGATCTTGTCCTGGAATGCCTTGATGTCCTTCTCCAGACGGCTTCCGCGGCGGTTCACTTCCTGGTTGATGCTCTCAACCTTGGTCTCCACGACTGCGCGGAGGTCGTTGGCCATGTCGTATTCATCGAGCACCTTGTCGAGGTTGAAGTATACTGCTTCACCGGTGGCAACGCCTTCGCCGTCAGCTGCATCGGCAGCCTTGGGTGCACCGGGATGTGCGAAAATGAGCACGCATGCGAGAGCTACGACTCCGGCGAGGGAGACGATGCTGAGAATAAGGGGAGTGTTTTTCATCTTATGTTACTGTTTGTTATAGTCAAATGAAACGCAAAAATAACTAAAAAATCCGAATCTGCTCCAGATAGGCGGCTATGGTGTCCTTCAGCCCCATATAGAGAGCATCGCAGATGATGGCGTGACCTATGGACACCTCGTCGGTCCATGGGATGTTGCGTATGAACCACGACAGATTCTCCAGGTTGAGGTCGTGTCCCGCGTTGAGACCAAGGCCGCAGGCACGGGCTTCTTCAGCCGCAGCAACGTAGGGAGCCACTGCCTCTGCCGGGTCTAAGGGGAACCTTTCCGCATAGGCGGCGGTATAAAGCTCCACCCTGTCGGCTCCGCAGGCGGCTGCTCCGCGCACCATCACGGGGTCCGGCTCCACGAAGATGGAGGTCCTTATACCCTTGGCCCTGAAAGTGTCGCAGACGCGGGTGAGGAACCCACGGTTGGTGACGGTGTTCCATCCGGCATTGGACGTTATGGCGTTGCGTTTGTCAGGCACCAGCGTTACCTGGTCGGGGCGTACTTCACAGACGAGTGCTATGAAACTCCCGCCGGGATTGCCTTCAATATTGAATTCGGTAGTAATGCGGGGCCTGATCTCGCGCACGTCGGAGTAGCGTATGTGCCTCTCGTCAGGGCGGGGGTGGACCGTAATGCCCTCGGCGCCGAAGCTCTCGCAGTCCATTGCAGCCTTGAGCACATCGGGCATGTTGCCGCCGCGGGCATTGCGCAGGGTAGCGATTTTGTTGATATTTACGGAGAGCCTTGTCATCAAGAAGCAAAAATACTGAAAAAATATAAAAATGTGCTAAATTTGAAGTCTATTATGAGACTCGCATATTATATAAGGAAGGCCGGACTTGCCGGCGATCCTGAAGTCATGCGCCTCCTCGGCGGGCTGGCGCTCAAGGGATGCGAAATCCGTGCCGCTGAGCCGGGTGATACCCTCTCCGACGTGGATATGCTGCTCGCTGTCGGCGGAGACGGTACCTTCCTGTCCGCGGCCCGTATGGCGGCAAGGACCGGAGTGCCTATGCTGGGCGTAAATTTCGGACGCCTCGGCTTCCTTGCAGGCATAGGTGTGGATGAGGCACTCGAAGCCCTCGTGGGTGGCGATTTTGTTATTGAGGAGCGTATGATGCTCGCCGTTGACGGGATGCCGCAGGGATGCGAATGGCCTTATGCGCTCAACGATGTATGCCTCACCCGTGAGCGTGCTTCGATGCTTGGTGTGGACGTGCGTATTGGCGGCAGCGCCCTTCATACATACTGGGGAGATGGCGTAATCGTATCCACGAGTTCCGGCTCCACTGCATATTCGCTCAGCGTTGGAGGACCGGTCTGCACTCCGGACGCCCGCGTGCTGATTGTCTCCCCGATTGCGCCTCATAACCTCAATCTGCGGCCTATAGTTATCCCTGAGAATACTCCGGTCACACTCTCCCTGCACAATGCAGGCGATCAGGCCCGCCTGTCCCTGGACAATGCAGGATACCGTTTCGGCTCCGGCAGCACCCTCACAGTGGGTCCTGCGCCTTTCCGCCTCAAGGTGGCAAGGCCTTCGGGGTCGGACTTCTTCCGCGTCCTGGAATCCCGTTTCCAATGGGGAGCTGACCTTAGAAATTCTGACAGATGATACCTCGTCACGTAACATTTATAATGGACGGCAACGGCCGCTGGGCGGCCTCCCGCGGTCTGCCTCGTCTCCGCGGGCACATGGAGGGTACGGAGAGCGTCCGCGCCATCATGGAAGCCTGTGTCGAAGCCGGCATTGAGTACGCATCCTTCTTTGCCTTCTCGGAGGAGAACTGGGGGCGCTCGGCCGAAGAGGTCGAGGGGCTCATGAAACTTATGATGAAGGCCATGAAGGACGAGCTTAATACGCTGCTGGGCAACGATATACGCTTCGTCGTTATAGGCAGTCGCGAGCGTCTCTCCAAGGAGCTCACGGACAGCATCGACGACCTGATGGCCAAGACCGCCGGGGGCAGGCGCCTAACGATGATAATCTTCCTCAATTACAGTGGCAAGTGGGACATTCGTCAGGCGGCGGCCCGCTTAGCAGCAGAGGGAGGCACCGACATCGAGCCTTATCTCGCTACGGCAGGCATACCTGACCCCGATCTGATGATACGCACTTCGGGTGAGAAGCGCATCAGCAACTACATGCTCTGGCAGCTCGCATATACGGAATTTGTATTCACTGATACCCTTTGGCCTGATTTTAGAAAACAGGAGTTCCTGGCCGCTCTCGAGGAGTTCGCTTCGCGCGACAGGCGTTACGGTAAAACCAAATAAGTTTAGTATATTTGCGGACTTTAATAGATAAGATGGATTTCAGAAGGATTATCTGCCTTACAGCCCTGCTTCTTTCGCCTCTGGCGGCACTCTCCCAGTCCGGTGAGGGGGTTGAGGTGGATTACGCCCGTCCCGCCAAATATATCGTAGGCGGAGTCTCCGCCAAGGGCAATACCTATTATTCCGGCGACCAGATAGTTCAGCTTTCAGGACTGACTGTCGGGCAGAAGGTGACCGTCCCGGGCGAAGAAGTCTCCGCAATCGTGAGGAAACTTTGGTCCCGCAAGATATTCGACGATATTGCTATCGGCATCGACCATCTCAGCGCTGACAGAGATTCGGCCTGGTTCGTGATAACCGTGAAGGAGCGCCCGAGGGTCTCATACTGGTCGTTCAGCGGTGTCAAGTCTTCCGAGCGCAAGGATCTCCAGGAGAAGCTGGGCCTGCGCCGCGGTACGGGATTCAACGAATATGTGGACAAGACTTCCAGGGACCTGATCAAGGAGTTCTACAGCGAGAAGGGTTTCCTGCTCTGTGACGTAGTGACCGAAGTCACCAAAGACAGCCTTATCGACAATGCAGTGAGGGTCAACTTCGCTGTTACCAAGGGTCCCAAGGTCAAGATAAAGGACATCCACTTCATCGGCAACGAGAACGTTTCGGAATTCAAGCTGGCCCGTTCGATGAAGAAGACCAAGTCCAACAAGTGGTATAACCTGTTCAGCAGCAAGAAGTTCGTCTCCGAGGAGTATCCCGCGGACAAGAAGAAGGCCCTCGAAGTGTTCAACGAGGCCGGCTACCGTGACGCCCGCATAGTGAGGGATTCCGTGTATTACCTCGAAGACAACCGTCTGGGTATAGACATTGAGTTCGAAGAGGGCGAGCGTTACTATTTCGGTGACATCAGCTGGACCGGCAACTCCGTATTCTCCTCCGAGACCCTGGACGAAGTGCTCGGCATCAAGAAGGGTGACGTCTACGACATAGTCACCATGCAGAAGAAGCTCTTCGGAGGCGGCAAGCAGAGCGACTACGACGTCAGCAAGCTCTACCGCGACAACGGCTACCTGTTCTTCCGCCTGACTCCGGTCGAGACCAATATCCAGAACGATTCCGTGGACGTGGAGCTGCGTATCTCCGAAGGCAAGCAGGCCACGCTCAACAATATCATAATCAACGGCAATGACCTCACCAACGAGAAGGTCGTCCGGCGCCAGATATTCACACGCCCCGGGTACCTTTTCAGCCAGAGCGATTTCGAGAGGTCGGTGCGTGAGATAGCCTCCCTGGGTCAGTTCGACCCCGAGGCCATCATGGACCCCAATTCCGGTTATTCCATAGTCCCCAACGCGCTCAACAATACCGTTGACATAGTTTACAACGTCACAGAGAAGCCTTCCAGCCAGCTGGAGCTCTCCGGCGGCTGGGGAGGACGCACCTTCGTCGCCACCGTGGGTATCAGTTTCAACAACTTCTCCACCCACCGTCTCTTCGAAAAGGGCGCATGGCGTCCCGTCCCTCTGGGAGACGCGCAGAACCTCGCATTCCGCTTCCAGACCAACGGCACCTACTACACGGCGCTCACCGCAAGCTTCACGGAGCCCTGGCTCTTCGGCAAGAGCCCCACTTCGCTCAACCTGTCGGCCTACTATACCCGCCAGACCAACTCCTACCTTGCGCTCAACGTCCTGCGCAACGACCGCCAGATGGAGGTCTATGGATTCTCAGCCTCGCTGGGCCGCAGGCTTAAATGGCCCGACAACTATTTCGTGCTGTACAACGGCCTCAGCTGGCAGACCTACAAGCTGACCAACTGGTACTCCGGGTATTTCATCTTCGATGACGGCATTGCACACAACATAAGCTACTCCATCAACCTGTCGCGCAACTCCACCGACCAGCAGATCTATCCCCGTCAGGGCACCGATTTCCAGGCTTCGCTGCAGCTGACCCCTCCTTTCTCGCTGTTCCGCAAGTATGACATCGACGCGGATGGCAACCGCTTCCCCGTAGCAAGTTGGAGGGATGTCAACTACGACAGCGGCAACTGGACCGCGAAGCAGCGCTACAAGTGGATTGAATACAACAAGTGGAAGGTTTCCGCCGCCACTTACATCAAGCTCATAGGCGATCTGGTCCTCATGACCAAGGCCCAGATGGGTTACCTTGGCTACTACAACCGCAACTGGGGCTATTCTCCTTTCGAGGGCTTCATCGTCGGCGGTGACGGTATGTCGGGCTACAGCACTTACGGCTCGGAGGTCGTATCCCTGCGCGGTTACGAGAACTATTCGCTGACCCCTTACCAGCCTTCGGTCTATAACTCCAACGGCTACGCATACGCAGGCAACGTCTATGACAAGTTCACCGTCGAGCTCCGTTACCCGGTGATACTCCAGCCTTCATCGACCATCTTTGCACTTGCATTCCTCGAGGGAGGTAACTGCTGGAGCGATATCCGTGACTTCAACCCCTTCCAGATCAAGCGCTCGGCAGGTTTTGGCGTGAGGATATTCCTCCCGATGGTCGGTCTGCTCGGCGTCGACTGGGGATACGGCTTCGACGATCCAACCAATGGCGGAAGCCAGTTCCATTTCGTGATAGGACAGCAATTCTAGTATAATACAAACGCATTTTTGATATGAAAAAGTTAGTTTTAATCAGCATCCTGGCCCTGGCAGCATCGGCCGCCTTCGCCCAGCCCAAGTTCGCACACGTGCGCTTCTCCGAGCTCGTACAGCTCATGCCCGAGGCCGACCAGGCCCGCGCCACCATTGCTGCCTCCAGCTCTGAGGCACAGGAGACTTACCAGGCAATGGTCGAGGAGTTCAACACCAAGTACCAGCAGTATCAGCAGAAGGCCGCTACCTGGACCGCCGCCATCCGTGAGAGCAAGGAGAAAGAGCTCTCCGACGTCCAGCAGAGGATACAGGAATTCGAGCAGTCCGTGCAGGCCGAGCTCCAGCAGCAACAGCAGCAGCTCATGGCTCCCATCTACCAGAAGGCTCAGGATACCGTGAGCGAGCTCGCCAAGAAGGGTGGCTTCGTCTATGTGTTCGACGCCTCCGGCGTACTCTACCTGGATCCCGCCCAGAGCGAAGACCTCACCCCTGAGGCACGCAAGGCTCTCGGAATCGCGGATGACCGCACTATCGAATCCCTCCAGCAGGAGCTGGCAGCCGCAGCACAGGCCAAGCAGTAGATTTTTACTCCCATACATGACACACAAGGTATTAGATGCCAGGGATGTCGTCATAAGGTTTGCAGGAGACTCGGGTGACGGAATGCAGCTCACCGGGTCTCTTTTTGCGGACATGTCGGCAGTCTATGGCAACGAACTCTCTACCTTCCCTGATTATCCCGCGGAAATCCGTGCCCCTCATGGCACGGTTTCCGGCGTTTCAGGCTTCCAGGTACATATAGGAAGTGCAGACGTAAATACTCCGGGCGATTACTGCGACCTGCTTGTCGCGATGAACCCCGCAGCCCTCAAGGCAAATGCAAAATGGTGTAAGCCAACGGCCATGATACTCGTGGACGACGACTCCTTCGACGAGCCGGGGCTGCGCAAGGCCGGTTTCACCACCGACAACCCCTTCGTGGAGCTGGGTGTGGAGGACAGGACCCTGCTCGTGGCCCCCATTACGACCCTCACTCTCGAGAGTCTCGCAGAGTCAGGGCTCGACAAGAAGGCCGCGCTCAAGTGCAAGAACATGTTCACCCTGGGCATGGCCTGCTATATCTACGACCGTCCCCTGGATTACATATTCGGCTATCTCGAGCGCAAGTTCGCAAAGAAGCACCCCGAGATGATTGCTCCCAACCGCAAAGTGCTGCAGGACGGATTCAACTATGCCGCCAACGTACAGGCAATTCCCAATACCTATCATATTGAGCCCGCAAAGCTCCCCAAGGGCCTGTACCGCAACATAACCGGCAACCAGGCGACTGCCTGGGGACTGCTCGCGGCTTCGGAGAAATCCGGTCTGCCTCTGTTCTGCGGCTCTTATCCCATAACTCCGGCAACCGGCATCCTTGAGGAACTCGCAATCCACAAGAGCCTTGGGGCCAAGACCCTGCAGGCAGAGGACGAGATCGCGGGTATCTGCACCGCAATAGGTGCTTCCTTTGCAGGCAATCTCGCAGTCACCAGCACTTCAGGCCCCGGCCTCTCGCTTAAGAGCGAAGCCCTCGGTCTTGCCGTTATGACGGAGCTCCCGCTCGTCGTTGTGGACGTGCAGAGGGCCGGCCCCTCGACCGGTATCCCTACCAAAACCGAGCAAACTGACCTTGACCAGGCCCTCTACGGGCGCAACGGCGAATGCCCCATGCCCGTTATTGCGGCCCATTCGCCTTCACACTGCTTCGATGCGGCGTTCATGGCGGCCAAGATAGCTCTCGAGCACATGACCCCGGTAATCCTGCTCTCCGAAGGTTTCCTCTCCGGAGGCAGCGAGCCCTGGCTCATACCTTCGATGGCGGATTATCCCGCAATCAATCCTCCGTTCGTGAAGGGAACCCTGCCCGAGGGAGAGAAGTTCAAGCCTTTCGAGAGGGACCCCGAGACCCTTGTGCGCCGCTGGGCCGTGCCCGGCCAGAAGGGACTCGAGCACCGCATCGGCGGACTTGAGAAGACCCACTCCGGCTCCATCTCTTCGGACCCCGCCAACCATCAGCTGATGGTGGACGAGCGCAGGGCCAAGGTCGATAAGATCGCTTCCTTCATACCTCCGCTCAAGGTTGAGGGCCCCGCCGAAGGGGACCTGCTCGTAGTGGGCTGGGGAGGCACTTACGGCCATATACTCAGCGCAGTTCATGAGGTCGGGGATGTGCCGTTCGCACACTTCGATTTCATCTGCCCTCTGCCCGCCAATACCGCCGAGGTGTTCTCGCACTATCGCAAGATACTCGTCTGCGAGCTCAACAGCGGTCAGTTCGCATCTTACCTCAGGGGCCTGATGCCCGGAGTCAACATAGTTAAGTTCAACAAGGTGCAGGGCCAGCCATTCTTGGTAAAAGAGCTGGTCGATGCCATCAACAGGGAGAAATAAGCCATGGCTACACTGTCTGCAAAAGATTTCAAGAGCGACCAGGAAGTACGCTGGTGTCCCGGATGCGGCGACCATGCCGTGTTGGCAGCTCTGCAGAGGGCTCTCCCCAAGGTGAGCACCGCCCTTAACTACGAGAAGGAGCGCTATGTCGTGGTCTCCGGAATCGGTTGCTCGTCCCGCTTGCCTTACTACATGGACACCTACGGGTTCCACAGTATCCACGGACGCGCAACGGCCATCAGCACCGGCATCAAGGTCGCGAATCCCTGGCTTACCGTCTGGCAGGCCTGCGGCGACGGCGATGCGCTCGCCATCGGCGGCAACCACTTCATCCACGCTATCCGGCGCAACATCGACATCAACGTCATACTCTTCAACAACCAGATCTACGGCCTCACTAAGGGTCAGTACTCGCCGACTTCCAAGCTTGGCGCTATTACCAAGACATCGCCCTACGGCACCGTGGAGCATCCCTTCAACCCTGGTATGCTGGTGCTGGGTTCGCACGGGACCTTCTTCGCAAGGAGCCTGGATGTAGAGCTCGCGCTCAACGAGGAGATAATGACGGCGGCGGCCCTGCATGACGGCTGCTCCGTGATGGAGATGCTCACCAACTGCGTCATCTTCAACGACGGAGCCCACAAGGCCCTGTCCGCCCCCGATGTCAAGGCTGACCATACCATAGTCCTGCGCCACGGAGAGAAGATGATCTTCGGCAAGGACCGTGACAAGGGTCTCATCTACGACGGCCGCAAGCTGCGTGTCGTCAAGATAGGAGAGGGCGGCTTCACCGAGGAGGATATCCTGGTGCATGACGCTCACAACGACAACATAGGTCTGCACAGGGCCCTTGCCGAGATGAAGGGTCCGGATTTCCCGGTCGCCCTCGGCGTGATAAGGGACGTGCGCGACATCACTTACGACGATGGCGTACGCGACCAGGTCAAGGACGTGATGGCCAAATCAACTATTCATTCGGTGGACGATCTGCTGCGCAGCGGTACCACCTGGGAAGTCAAATAATTCTAACCGCATATGAAAACACAGGACATTATGGCCCGCCTTCAGGCCAAGTACCCCGGAGAGAGCGAATATCTCCAGGCGGTGAAGGAAGTTCTCGAGTCTATCGAGGAAGTGTACAACCAGCATCCCGAGTTCGAGAAGGCTAAGATAGTCGAAAGGATGGTCGAGCCCGACCGTATCTTCACCTTCAGGGTGACCTGGGTGGATGACCGCGGCGAAGTGCAGACCAACCTCGGTTACCGCGTGCAGTTCAACAGCGCCATCGGTCCCTACAAGGGAGGCCTCCGCTTCCACAGGGCCGTGACCCCTTCGATGCTCAAGTTCCTCGGATTCGAGCAGACATTCAAGAACGCTCTCACCACTCTCCCCATGGGAGGTGCCAAGGGAGGCAGTGATTTCGATCCCAAGGGCAAGTCCGACGAGGAGATCATGCGTTTCTGCCAGGCCTTCATGCTTGAGCTGTGGCGCTGCATCGGCCCCGACCAGGATGTCCCCGCAGGAGACGTGGGCGTAGGCGGCCGTGAGATCGGTTTCCTCAACGGCATGTACCAGAAGCTAGCCCGTCAGTATCATACCGGCGTGCTTACCGGCAAGGGAGCTACCTGGGGCGGCTCAATCCTTCGTCCCGAGGCTACCGGTTTCGGTGCTCTCTATTTCACCCAGCACCTGCTCAACCACGCAGGCAAGGATATCAAGGGTTGCAAGGTTGCAGTGAGCGGCTTCGGCAATGTGGCCTGGGGCGCCTGCATCAAGGCCCTTGAGCTGGGCGCCAGGATTGTCGCCATCTCCGGCCCTGACGGAGTCTGCGAGATCCCTGACGGAATAACCCGCGAGATGATAGATTACATGCTTGTGATGCGTGCATCCAACCGCGACCGCGTCCAGGATATGGCTGACAAGTTCCCCGGCAAGGCGGTATTCACCCCCGGCAAGAAGTCCTGGAGCGTGAAGTGCGACATAGCACTGCCCTGCGCATTCCAGAACGAGCTTTCCGAAGATGACGCTAAGCAGCTGGTCGCTAACGGCTGCTGGTGCTGCTGCGAAGTCTCCAACATGGGCTGCCAGCCTGACGCCATCCACTTCTTCCAGCATAACGGCATCCTCTTCGCTCCCGGCAAGGCTGTGAACGCAGGCGGTGTCGCAACCAGCGGTCTCGAGATGACCCAGAACGCAGCCCACATCAGCTGGTCCGCTCAGGAGGTTGACGACA
>CAMZEI010000047.1 GCA_947305815.1 uncultured Bacteroidales bacterium
GGAAACATATCTCGCCCATGCGCTGGAGTTCCTCGCGTGTCCACACCCTGCCAGCGGGGTTATGAGGGTTGCATAGGAGGAAGATGCGCACGTTAGGGTCGGCACATGCCCGCTCGAATGCTTCCCAATCGACAGTAAAGGCGGGAAGTGCGTTGAGCGGGGAACGCAAAGAGGTTTCGTTGAGAAGGAGGGGAACTTCCTCTGCTATGCACCCTTGGTTGCGGATGCTTGAGAAGAAGCAGTTATAGACAGGCGTTGTTACGAGCACTTTATCGCCCGGAAGTGTGAGTGCGTGGATTATTGCGGAGATTGCGGGCACCACGCCGATGGTATAGATGAAATGCTCTCGTTTCCATCCTTTTGCTCCGTGACGGTCGCGGAACCAGCGTATCTCGGGGTCTTCTGCTTCATCCCATTTAATGCAGTTGGACCTTCGTCGAGTAATGATTTCGTCGAAATTGTAATTCATAGCTTAAGGTTTAATTATTTTCGGTATAACGTGATTTCGTTATTACGGCACAACGTTATTATGCCCCAGGGCAATCGTCATAACGTTTGCCGCTCTGTTATCTTGCAGTCGGCAGGTTGCTTGATGTTCTCGTCAATGGTGATGCGGCCGCCGTGGTCGGCGACGATGGAGCCTGTGCGGGGATTTTTGATTTCTGTTATCGAGCCGATGATGGTTGCGTTGACGTCGGAATCCTCGAAGATGCGGTCGCTGTCAGCACCGAAAGTGCAGTCCTCGAGCACAAGACCCTCCGCATAGCAGAGTGGCTGAGTGCCCTCGATGTGGCAGCGCACCAGATGCAGTCCGCGTGAATGCCAGCCCAGGTACTCACCGCTGATGCGGGAGTCGTATACGGTGACATTTTCGGTCTCCCAGAACGCGTCCTTGGTATCCAGCTCGCTGTCGTGGATCTCGACATCCCTGGCCCACTGGAAGGAATAGTTGCCCTGCAGCCGAAGACCGCGCACCCTGACCCCGGCACAGTGCATGAAGAAATAATCCCCGTGCACGGCGCTGCAGTCCTCAAGGGTCACGTCACGGCAGCTCCAGAGGGTCTCAGCCGCGTCAAGGAAGTTCACGCGCCTGACGGTGAGACCATCCATCTCGCGGAATATCTTGGGGGCCTCGACAGTGCAGTCCTCCATAATCCCGCCTCGCGAATACCATATACCGGCACGCGCTCCCGGGGCGAAGTGGCTGTTCCTGACCGTGAAGCCGTCGCAGCACCAGAGGGGATACTTACCCTCGAAGCGGCAGCCCTCCGCCTCGATACGGGCGGTCTCCTTGAGTGCGGATTCTCCCGCCCCGATAGTTGCACCCTCAAGCCGAAGGTCGCGTCGGCAATACAAAGGGCGCTCACCGCCGAAAGTCTGATTCCTTATTATATCCATAGTTACGAAGATAATCTCATCCATTTGTCGCCCCGTATGCGCAGGACCATCAACAGGCCGCGCACATTGAGCTCAACCATCATGGCCGTCCAATAGCCGATAAGCCCGTAACGCGGGGTCAGTATCACGGCGAGGCCGATGCGCACAACCCAGATACTGGCCAGGTTAAGCATAGACGGGACCTTGGTATCCCCGGCACCGACGCAGGCTGCGTAAGCGATGATCGATGCTGCATAACCGGCTTCGGCGAAGGCTTCCAGCCGCAGGCAACTGGCTCCCAGCGTGACCACATCCGGGTCTACGCTAAGCAGCCGCATTATCGGCCCGGCGGTAAAGTACATAACTACTGCGAGCGAAGCCATCATGGCAACGCCCAGCCCCAGGGTTATGCGGGAGAAGCTCCTCGCCAGGTCGCGCCTCTCGGCCCCCAGACTCTGGCCCACAAGGGTCGTGGCCGCGTCGCCCATACCGTAGCCCGGCATATAGCAGAAGCTCTCCGCTATGATGGCGAACGCGTTGGCGGCTATCGCCACTGCCCCAAGAGGAGCCACGATGAGGGTGCCTGCTATGTATGCGCCGCGCATTATGACATTCTGCAGCCACATGGGTCCGGTGATGCTCCATGCCTTGCTGAGCACGGGGCCCTTCGGTACGAACGAGCCGCGCTCGTGCCTTATCGAGAGATTCTTGTCCCGCACCAGCAGGAAATATAGCAGCAGGCAAGCCACGAGCGCTTCCGCAAGGCCGGTACCCAGCGCGGCGCCACTTACTCCGAGGCCCGCTCCGGGCATCACGAAGCTCACGCCCAGCACACTCAGCTCCCTCGTCGGGAATATCAGCAGGAAGTTGAAGATCACGTCCAGTGTGCACATCACTATGTCCAGAATCGCCGGAATCTTCATCTCGCCGCTGCACTGAAGCATGGTGACGCCGAAGAAGCTCAGCTGCATCATCGGCAGGAAGGCCGAATAAATACGGAAATAAACCGATGCGTCCCCGCAGATGTCCGGCGAGCCTCCGAGCCAGTGAGGCAGGGGCCCCGCGATGCCCTGGGCTATCAGGGCCAGCATCATAGAGAAGCCAGTCACTACCGTGAGCCCCTGGCGCATGACGCTGCGCGCTCCCTCGAAGTCGCTCGCGCCTATCCTGTGCGCAACCTGCACCGAGAAGCCCTGTGCGGTGGCCATGCAGAAGCCTCCGAATATCCAGGTAGTGGAGGAGACGAGTCCTATTGATGCCGACGGGCCAGCGCCCAGGCTCCCGACCATCGAAGCGTCGATAAACTGAAGCAGCACCGATGCCAGCTGGGCAAGAATTGCCGGGCCGCACAGAAGCATGGTCAGGCGGATCTGCTGGCCTATACTGAGCGGCTGTCCAAGGCGTATGGATCCAAGCAGTATGTCTTTGTCGGAAGCCATGTCGAATGAGTTGCAAAGGTAAGGTAAAATTGTTAATTTCGCAGAAATACAGAACTTTAACCAATGAATCTCCGAATCGCCTCTATGGCAGTGATTTCTGCCCTCGCAGTCCTTTCCTGCACAACCAAGACCAACAACATGCCCGAGGGCTCCACAGCCCTGCGCAGTCCCGACGGCAAGCTGGAGCTCAGATTCGCCGTCACCGAAGCCGGCGTACCCGAGTACAGCCTCAGCCGCGAAGGGGCGGCGGTAATACTACCCTCAAGCCTGGGCTACGAACTCATAGGCCTCGATGACCTGCGGGACGGATTCGCCCTCGACGATACCGCCTACAATACTTTCGACGAAGTCTGGGAGCCCGTCTGGGGCGAGGAAGCCTCCATCCGCAACCACTACAACGAGCTGCTGGTGACCCTCAGCAAGGCACCTCGCAAGGAAGGCGGCAAGCCTACAGTGATGAAGGTCCGCTTCCGTCTCTATGACGATGGCCTCGGCTTCCGCTACGAGTTCCCGATGGAGAATTCGCTTACCTATTTCAATGTTAAGGAAGAGCTCACCGAGTTCGCGCTCACGGGCGACCACACGGCCTGGTGGATCAGCGGAGATTACGACACTCAGGAATACAATTACACCGAGTCCCGCCTCTCAGAGATAGCAAGCCATAGCGCAGGTATGCGCCTCAGCAATGCCTCGCAGACCCAGATCAGCCCCAATGCCGTCCAGACAGCCTTGCAGATGAAGACCGACGACGGCCTCTACATCAATATCCACGAGGCCGCGGTACTGGACTATCCCACCACTAATCTGGACCTTGATCCGCGCAGCATGACACTGCGCACCTGGCTTACTCCAGATGCCGAGGGTGTCAAGGGCCGCCTGCAGGCTCCCTGCCACAGCCCCTGGAGGACGGTAATGGTCTGCGCCAGTGCCACCGACGTGCTCGCTTCGCGCCTCATACTTAATTTAAATGAGCCCTGCGCCCTGGAGGATGTGAGCTGGATCCATCCGGTCAAATACATGGGAGTATGGTGGGAAATGATTACCGGCAAATCCAGCTGGTCCTATACAGATGACTACCCTTCGGTGCAGCTGGGTGTGACTGATTACGCGAAATCCAATCCTCACGGCCATCACGGAGCGAACAACGAGAACGTCCGCCGCTACATAGATTTCGCTGCGGAGAACGGCTTCGACGGCCTGCTTATAGAGGGCTGGAACGAAGGCTGGGAAGACTGGTTCGGAGCTCAGAAGGACTACGTGTTCGACTTCGTCACTCCTTATCCCGACTTCGACCTGCCCGCACTCAATGCATACGCACACGCAAGGGGCATACGCCTCATCATGCACCATGAGTCCTCATCCTCTACCGTCAACTACGAGCGCCACATGGAGGCAGCTTACTCGCTCATGGACAAATACGGTTACAATGCTGTCAAGAGCGGCTATGTCGGCAACATCATCCCTTACGGCGAGCACCATTACAGCCAGCCGCTCATCAACCACTATCATTATGCAATCGTCGAGGCCGCAAAGCACCACATAATGGTCAATGCCCACGAGGCTGTGCGACCGACCGGTCTCTGCCGCACCTGGCCCAACATGATAGGCAACGAGTCCGCGATGGGCACCGAATTCCGCTCCGCGATTAATCCCGGGCACACCACAATACTGCCGTTCACCCGTCTGCAGGGCGGCCCTATGGACTACACTCCCGGCATCTTCGAGCAGGATATGTCAGTTACGGCTCCCGGTCAGGAGGGCAAGATGCGCCACACGCTTGCCAACCAGCTTGGCCTCTATGTCACCTTCTACAGCCCGCTGCAGATGGCAGCTGACCTGCCGGAGAACTACGCGAGGTTCATGGACGCATTCCAGTTCATCAAGGACGTGGCTGTTGACTGGGATAAGTCCATCTACCTGCAGGCCGAGCCCGGCGCCTACATCGTGACAGCCCGCCATCCCAAGCTCTCCACCCTCAACAAAGCAGCGGAAGGCACTTCCAGCCTGCCGGACGGCAAGGTCGGCATAGTCAACAACGCAACCCGCTTCGTCTATGCCCTGTCTGAGAAGGCTTCGGCACGCGAGCTCTCGAAGGTCCGTGCCCGCGATGTCTGGTATGTCGGCGGCGTGACGGATGAGAATGAGCGCGAAGTCAGCTTCGCCCTCGATTTCCTGAAGCCCGGCCTCAAATATGAAGCAACCTTGTATGCGGACGCTCCGGATGCCGATTTCGAGACCAATCCTCAGGCTTACACCATCACTCACAGCGTGGTGAGCTCCGAGGATTCGCTCACGGTGCGCATGGCACGTGCCGGAGGTTTCGCCCTGTCACTGCGCGAGAAATAGATTTTTTTATTATTTTTGTGGAAGTTGGATGAAAATATTTAACCATTCATATTTTTTACCTATGAAAAAACTCATCGTTATCGTTGCACTTGCTCTTGCAGCAATCACGGCAAACGCACAGGCCTATGTCGGTGGTGGAGTCAACCTCCAGCCCCTCGGAGGCGGCGCAGCCAGCATCACTGTTTCTCCTGAAATCGGTTACGCCCTCAGCGCTACGACCGCTGTCGGTGCCGTAATCGGTATCAATAGTGTAGGCGGCACGACCTCGTTCATGCTGAATCCTTACTATCGTTACGGATTCAAGCAGTTCGGCAAAGTAATGCTTTTCGCAGACGCTGAGATCCAGATTGTCTCCGCTGGTGGCGCAACAACTTTCGGCGCAGGAATCGCTCCCGGTGCGGCAATGCAGCTCAATGACCACATCTCCCTGGTAGCCAGATTCGGTCAGGTCGGTTATTATAACGGAGGATTTACCCTCAGCATCGGCACTGCACTGAACCAGTTAGCGCTCTACTATCACTTCTAGTAGATTCCGGGTCGCGTTTAGCTTGCCCGGAATGACTATAGAAAACAGGCCCCGCAGTGAGCGGAGCCTGTTTTTTATGTTATTCGATCGGGAAGGTGAAGTAGGTGTCGGGGTAGGGTTCGGCGCGGAGGGTGAAGTGCCACCACTCGCCGTCGTAGGGCTTGAAACCGTGGGAGAGCATGGCGTGGCGAAGGATCATGCGGTTTGCGAACTGCTCTGCTGTGATGCCGCCCTCGCGGGGGATGTACTCCCCGGTGTCGGGATTCCCGCACCAGTCTGGATGCGACTCGATGCCGAAATGGTCGAAGGTGGCGCCCATGTCGACTTCGCGGCCGGAAGCCATGTCAAAGAGGGTCAGATCCACGGTAGAGCCGCGCGTGTGGCCGCTTCGGCTGGCGACATATCCCTGCGGGAACACCTGGCTCTTGGGGAGGGTGGGATAGAAGTAGGCCTTCATGGTGCTGTCGGCGAGGTCCTTGCCCCAGCGCAGGAAATGGTCCACTGCGCACTGCGGCCTGTAAGCGTCGAATATCTTGAGCCTGTATCCGAGGGCGAGCAGCTCGTCGGAAACCACCTTGAGACTGTCAGCAGCCTCACGTGTCATCAGCGCCTTTGGTGCAAGGTAGCCGTCGATACGCGCTCCTACGAAGTTGTAGGTGCTGTGATAGCGTATCTCCAGTATTGCATCCGGGATTACCTCGGTGATTGCGACGAAGTCGCTGCTGTCATCGGACAGCTTGGCGTCATCTTTCGCGCCGGCGCTGCCGCATGCCCATGCGAGCAAAGCGGCGGCAAGTATCATAATAAAGCCTTTCATCTCCTGTTGTATGCTTCAAGAGCCCTTGCGAGCACATCGAGAGCTGCTGCAAGCTCATGGCGCTCAAGCACATAAGCCATGCGGACCTCGTTGCGGCCCTCCGACGGGTCGGTATAGAATCCGGCGCCCGGAGCCATCATGACGGTCTGCCCCTCGTACGAGAAATCGGTGAGGCACCAGCGGCAGAAGTCCTCGGCATCCTCTACCGGGAGGCGCACCATGGTATAGAATGCCCCCATTGGCACTGGCGAATAGACTCCGGGTATCTTGTTGAGGCCTTCGAGCAGGAAGTCGCGGCGTGCACGGTACTCGCGATAGACTTCTTCCATATATTCCTTGGGCGCATCGAATGAGGCCGCAGCCACTATCTGTCCCAGCAGGGGAGGGCTCAGACGGGCCTGACAGAACTTCATCACGGCCTCGCGTACGGCTGCGTTGCGGGTCACGAGGGCCCCTACGCGTATGCCGCACTCGGAGTAGCGCTTGGACACGGAGTCAATCAGTATTACGTTCTGCTCTATGCCCTCCAGGTGGCAGGCTGAGATATAAGGCGCGTCAGAGTATATGAACTCCCTGTACACCTCGTCGGAGAGCAGGTACAGGTCGTGCTTCTTGACAATATCCCGTATCTGCATCATCTCCTCGCGGGTGTAGAGGTAGCCGGTCGGGTTGTTGGGATTGCAGATGAGGATGGCTTTGGTCTTCGGGGTGATGAGCTCCTCGAACTTCTCCACTGGAGGCAGGCGGAAGCCGTCGTCAATGCTCGTGCGCACAGACTTCATCACGGCGCCGCAGCTTATCGCGAAGGCCATGTAGTTGGCGTAGGAGGGGTCGGTAACGATAATCTCGTCACCGGGATCGAGGCAGGACATGAATGCGAAGAGCACCGCCTCGGAGCCGCCTGCGGTGACTATTATCTCGTCCGGGCTGACGCTGATGCCGAAGCGTGCGTAGTAGCCGGCCATCTTCTCGCGAAGCCAGACATAGCCCTGAGAAGGGGAGTACTCCAGAGTCTCACGGGTGATGCCGCGAAGGGCTTCAAGGCCTGCTTCGGGGGTCTTGATATCGGGCTGGCCTATGTTGAGGTGATACACCTTGATGCCGCGGGCCTTGGCCGCATCGGCGTAGGGTGCAAGCTTGCGTATCGGGGAACTCGGCATCGCTGCCGCTCTTGCGGAAATGTCCATCCGGGATGTGTGCTTTAGTTTCGTTTCCAAATGTAGCAATAATTTCGCTATATTTGTATTCCTAACGCAATCCGCCGATGGCTGACCAAAAATGGGATCTCATAATACGCCCGAAGGACAAGCTCCTGTCGGTGGATTTCGCTGAGCTGTGGCGTTACCGCGACCTGTGGTCGCTGTTTGTGAAGCGCAACATCATCATCCAGTACAAGCAGACCGTTCTCGGCCCCGTGTGGTACATAGTACAACCGGTGCTGACCGTACTGATGTACATGCTGGTGTTCGGCGGCATAGCCGGCATCGCCACGGACGGGGTGCCGCAGCCCCTTTTCTACCTCGCTGGTACATGCATGTGGCAGTACTTCTCGGACTGCCTTACCCGCACTTCGGACACCTTCACAGGCAATGCCGGAATCTTCGGCAAGGTGTATTTCCCGCGCCTTATCATGCCCCTCTCCGCGATGACCAGCAACCTGCTGCGCTTCGGCATACAGCTCGGGCTTTTCTTCGTCGTATATGCCGGTTATGCGCTGCTTGCGCCGGACTGTGGGGCACATCTTAACTGGTATGCGCTGCTGTTCCCCGTGCTCGTGGTGATGCTGGCGGGCCTCGCGCTGGGATTCGGTACGATAGTATCGTCGCTCACAACCAAGTACCGCGACCTGCATGTGCTGTTCACATTCATAGTGTCGCTGTGGATGTATGCGACGCCTATAGTCTATCCTCTCAGCCTTACCGAGGGCCGCTATCTTTTTGGCGTGCCTCTTCGGACCGTCATGAGCCTCAATCCGGTGACCCCGGTGATGGAGACATTCAAGTACGGCTTCCTCGGGGCGGGAGAGTTTATTGGCTGGGGCGCTCTGTGCTACAGTCTGGGCTTCATGGCGGTGATACTCGTGTTGGGTATAATGGTGTTCAACAAGGTCCAGAAAAACTTCATGGATACGGTTTAGGTTATGGCTGCAGTAATTGAATTCGAGAATGTAAGCAAGCAGTACCGCCTTGGGCTCGTATCCACGCGGACCCTCACGCATGACCTGAACCGCTGGTGGCAGACTTCCGTGCTGCACCGAGAAGACCCGTACCTGAGGATAGGCTCGGTCAACGACCGTACCAAGGCGGCTGACAGCGAGTATGTCTGGGCCCTGAAGGACATCAATCTCAGCATCGAAGAGGGCGATATCGTGGGTATAGTCGGCAGCAACGGCTCAGGCAAGACCACCCTGCTGAAGATACTCTCGAGGGTTACCGGTCCTACTACCGGCGAAATCCGCATGCGCGGCCGCATAGGCTCCCTGCTTGAGGTGGGGACCGGGTTCCATCCCGAGATGACCGGCCGCGAGAACATATTCATGAACGGCGCAATACTCGGCATGACCAAGGCCGACATCAACCGCAAGCTGGACGAGATAATTGACTTCTCCGGCTGCACCCGATACATCGATACTCCGGTCAAGCGCTACTCCCGCGGCATGCTGGTGCGCCTGGCGTTCTCGGTAGCGGCATTCCTGGATCCTGAGATACTGGTGCTGGACGAGGTGCTCGCGGTGGGCGACAAGGAATTCCAGGCCCAGGCCGTTGCCAAGATACGCGATGTCAGCCTGGAGCAGGGACGCACCGTCCTGTTCGTCAGCCACAATATGGACAATGTCCGCAGTCTGTGCAAGAAGGGCATACTTCTCGAGATGGGACAGCTCACGGCCCAGGGCGACATCAATGACATAGTGGACCGCTATATGGCTAAATGACAATTTACTAATAACTGATATTATGGAAATGAAACAAAAGATTCACGCCAAATTCGTCGAGCTCTTCGGCGAGGGCGGACAGCAGTATGCTTCGGCAGGCCGTATCAACCTCATCGGCGAGCACACCGACTATAACGGCGGTTATGTGTTCCCCGGCGCAATCGACTGCGGCATCGTAGCCGAGATCAAGCCCAACGGCACTTCGAAGGTGAGGGCCTACTCTCTCGACTATGGTGAGGCCGCTGAATTCGGTCTTGAGGAAGCGGACAAGCCCGCACAGGCCTGGGCCTGTTACGTCTTCGGCGTATGCCGCGAGACCATCAAGCGCGGCGGCAAGGTAGCCGGATTCGACACCGTGTTCGCCGGCGACGTGCCCCTCGGAGCAGGTCTCTCGTCATCGGCAGCCCTCGAGAGCACCTTTGCCTTTGCCATCAACGAGATCAACGGCAACGGCATCGACAAGTTCGAGCTCGCACGCATAGGTCAGAGCACCGAGCACAATTACTGCGGCGTGATGTGCGGCATCATGGACCAGTTCGCTTCCATCTTCGGCAAGCAGGACAGCCTCATCCGCCTCAACTGCAAGACCATGGAGTACAAGTACTTCCCCTTCAAGCCCGAGGGCTACAGGCTGGTGCTTATCGACTCCTGCGTGAAGCATGAGCTTGCTTCCAGCGCATACAACAAGCGTCGCGCCTCCTGCGAGAACGCAGCCGCTGCCATCGCTAAGAGGCATCCCGAGGTCGAGTTCCTCTCCGATGCCAAGAGACTCTGGCTCGATGAGGTCCGCGAGGAGATTCCCGAGGAGGACTTCCTCCGCGCCGAGTATGTGATCGGCGAGGTCCAGAGGGTGCTCGATGTCTGCGATGCTCTCGAAAGGGGCGACTACGAGACTGTTGGCGAGATGATGTACCAGACCCATTTCGGCCTCTCGAGGCTGTATGAGGTGAGCTGTGAGGAGCTTGACTTCCTTAACAAACTCGCCCGCAAGATGGAGGTTACCGGCTCTCGCGTAATGGGTGGCGGCTTCGGTGGCTGCACCATCAACCTGG
This sequence comes from uncultured Bacteroidales bacterium, assembly GCA_947305815.1. GTDB lineage: Bacteria > Bacteroidota > Bacteroidia > Bacteroidales > UBA932 > Cryptobacteroides. The sequence continues at coordinate 10,490 of CAMZEI010000047.1, forward strand.
TTAAGGACGAGCTCTACGAGCCCTTCATCGCAGCTGCAAAGAAGCAGTTCGCCGAGAAGTTCGGCCACGAGCCCAAGATCTACGATGTCGTAATCTCTGACGGAGCCCGTAAACTCTAAAAAAGATTCCGGGTGGGGCCCGGAATGACGTGCGAGGGCATTGTGGAGCAAGGATACTGCCTCCCGGGCCGGATGTTTGTTATCCGGAACGGGAGGCAGATTCTTGCGCGTTGGGTATATTTACGCCAACTCAGCGAGTTGTAGGACGAGGCGTTCGGTGCCGGCCCAGCCGAGGCAGGGGTCTGTTATGGATTTGCCATAGACATGCTCACCGTGGCCCTGGGCACCGTCCTCAATGTAGGACTCAATCATGAGGCCCTTCACGAGACGTCCCACTTCGGCGCTCTGTCGGGCGCTGTGCAGCACTTCGAGGGCAATTCGGCCCTGTTCGTCCCAGCGTTTGCCGGAGTTGCAGTGGTTGCAGTCTACCAGTACGGCGGGGTTCTCCAGCCCGGTCGCCGCGTACAGGTCGCAAAGCATGCGAAGGTCGTCATAGTGGTAGTTGGGATGCATCTGCCCGTGGTTGTCCACGTATCCGCGCAGAATGGCGTGGGCGTAGGGATTGCCGTGGGTCTCGACATCCCAGTTGCGGTATATGAACGCGTGCCCCTTGTGGGCGGCGCGTATTGAGTTCATCATGACGCTGAGGTCTCCTCCGGTTGGGTTCTTCATGCCCACAGGTATGTCCAGACCACTTGCTACGAGCCTGTGCTCCTGGTTCTCAACGCTTCGGGCCCCGACCGCTACATAAGACAGCAGGTCGGAGAGGAAGATGTGATTGCCTGGGTAGAGCATCTCGTCTGCGCATGAGAATCCGGTCTCGGTGAGAGCCCGCAGGTGCATCTTGCGTATAGAAGTAAGTCCCTTGAACAGGTCCGGCTTTCCCTCCGGGTCCGGCTGGTGGAGCATGCCCTTGTAGCCCTCGCCGGTGGTGCGGGGCTTGTTGGTGTAGATGCGTGGCACAATCACTATCTTATCGGCTACCTTCTCCTGTAGCGGGCGCAGCCTTCCGATATAATCCAGCACTGCGTCCTCGCGATCTGCCGAGCAGGGGCCGATAACCAGCAGCAGTTTATCCGAACGGCCGTCCAGGACAGCCTTCACAGCCTCGTCATTGGCCTGCTTGACGGCGGCCGCTTCGGGGCTCACCGGATACATTTCCTTGATTTCGTGCGGGCTGAAGAGCTCGCGGTTGAATGTCATATTCATAATCTACTTCTTGTCAAAAAGGACCCTGCGTGAGTCGGCTAGCCTCATCATGGCGCGTATGGTTTCGGTCTCTCCGTCCGCGATGGCTGCCCTCAGCCTTCCGAGTTGCCCCGTGAAAATGTCGATCTGATCCAGAAGCGTGTCCCGGTTGAGGGTGAACAGTTCGCTCCACATCTCGTCGTTGATGCGCGCGATGCGCGTCAGGTCGCGGAACGAGTCGCCGGTGTAGCGCTCGAGG
>CAMZEI010000048.1 GCA_947305815.1 uncultured Bacteroidales bacterium
AGGATGCTGCTGATGACGAGCCGGGATACTACCGCGGTATCGGATGGTATGAGAAAGCCGTCTATATCGACGACGACCTCACCGGGAAGCAGGTATTCGTGCGTTTTGGCGGTGCCAATCAGGTGCTTGACCTCTATGTCAACGGCTCCCATGCCGGCCAGCACAAGGGAGGCTACACTTCATTTGTCTTCGACATCAGCGATTGCGTGCGCGCCGGAGGCAACAATTTCAGGATCAAGCTGGACAGTTCCCACGATGAGAATATCCCTCCCATCGGAGCGGACTTCACCTTCTTCGGCGGCATCTACCGCGGAGTCTCGCTGGTATTTGTCCCTGAGAACCATATAAGCGTCGAGCATTTCGGCAGCCCCGGAGTCTATATCACTACGCCGGAAGTCTCGTCCGCCAAGGCCACCGTACATATCAGGACTCATCTTGGAATTTCCCGTCCGGTGAAGACCCTGTACCTGGAGCACAGGCTGCTCGACCCCAGCGGCCGCCAGGTCGCCCAGGTTCGCAGTACACTGCGCAAGCCCTCTTCCGGTGAAGTGGTGGACGCTGATGCGGAGGTGATCTGCCCGCAGCTCTGGGGTGTGGATACACCCCGTCTGTACACTGTCGTAACCCGCCTCCTGGACAGGAAAGGACAGGAGATTGATGTCTGCCGCAACACCTTCGGCATACGCACTTTCCGCTTTGATCCCGACAAGGGCTTCTTCCTTAACGGTCGTCACCTCAAGCTCATAGGCACCAACCGTCATCAGGACTATCCCGGGATGGGCAATGCTGTCCCTGACTGGGTGCATCTGCGCGACGTGCGGCTTCTCAAGGACATGGGAGCCAACTTCCTGAGGATCTCCCATTATCCGCAGGACCCTCTCGTCGCAGCGGAATGTGACCGTCTCGGCATACTTGCATGCGTGGAGATCCCTGTGGTGAATCGTATTGGCTCCGGTGCAGACTTCACAACCAACAGCATGCACATGGCCCGTGAGATGGTGTACCAGAACTTCAACCATCCATGCATGATTTCCTGGGCCTATATGAACGAGGTCCTTCTGGACGGCTCCCCGTGGAAGGAAGGCGGGACACCCAAAGACGAGTACCTTGCCGCTGTGAGGGACTGCGCCAGGCATATTGACGGCGCCCTGCACGAGGCTGACCCCTCGCGCCCCACTATGATCCCCTCCGACGGCGACCGCCGCAAATACGTCGAAAGCGGGATTTGCGAAATCCCTGACATAATTGGATTCAATCTCTACTTCGGGTGGTATTACAGCTCTTTTGCCAAGTTGAGCTCCGCAATTGACAAGATACACGCGGCGTTCCCGAGCAAGCCTCTGCTAATCACCGAATACGGAGCTGATTCGGACCCTCGTCTGCACAGCTACGAGCCTGAGTGTCACGATTATACCTGCGAATACGCGCTGCTCTTCCATAAGAGCTATCTCCCCGTCTTGATGGAGAAAGAGTACCTCTGTGGAGCCTCGCTCTGGACCATTGCCGACTTCCATTCCGAAGGCCGCGGCTTCGCGGTCCCGCATTTTAACTGCAAGGGCATCACTTCCGTGGACAGGACACCTAAGGACAGCTATTGGTGGTACAGCGCTACCTTGAGGAAGACCCCGTTTATCCGCATAGGCGGCTCTGACTGGAAGATTCGCGGAGGACAGGAGCTCGGTGGCAGCTGTATCCAGCCCGTTGAGGTCTTCGCCACCGCCTATGATGTAGAGCTGTCGCTTAACGGCAAGTCGCTAGGTGTCAAGACCGTACATGATGGCTCGGCGGTGTTTGAAGTGCCGTTCAGGGCAGGGGAGAACGTCCTTGAGGCCCGTGGCTCTGACGGTGCGGTTGACCTTCAGAGAGTGGATTTCCGTATGGTCCCGCAGGATATGTCAGCATTCAGGGAGATTAGTGTGCTGCTTGGCACCCGCCGCTATTTTGAGGATAGGGACGGCGGAGTAATCTGGATACCTGAGCAGGAGTACCGTCCCGGATCCTGGGGATATGTAGGCGGACAGCGAATGTATCAGAAGACCAGTGACGGGCAGCGTCCCGCATTTGAGGCTGATATCGCAGGTACTGATCTTGACCCCATTTTCCAGACCCAGAGGGCCGGCATTGAAGCGTTCAGGGCCGATGTCCCGGACGGAAGTTATTATATAGACCTGTATTTTGCTGACCTAACCGGGCCTTTCCGTGGTAAGCCGATGCTCTTTGCCCTCGGGAACGATGCCATAGCTCCTGAGCAGACCGACAGGGTCTTCTCAGTCTCGGTTAATGGTACGACAGTCCTGAAGGAGCTCAATATAGCTCAGCAGTATGGCTTCAATGCCCCGGTTGTGCAGCGCATCAGCGTAGATGTCGATGGCGGCAAGGGTATCAAGGTGGATTTCCTCCCCGTTGAGGGCCTCCCCGTGCTCAATGCAATCAGAATTCTCAGAGTCCGATGAAGAAAACACTGTTGCTCTTTTCGCTGGTATTTGCGGCGATCTCTTGTACCGAGACGATATCAGTCAAGGATTTTGGAGCCGTTGGTGACGGCATCACGCTTGACAACGAGGCCGTGCAGGCGGCGATAGACCATTTCGCCGGCAAAGCCGGAGTCGTGACTGTGCCCGCAGGGACTTACCTCTGCGGCTCCATCTGGCTGCGCAGCAATATCGAGCTGCATCTCGAAGAAGGTGCCGTGATTAAGGGCAGCCCGTATATCGGTGACTACTGCAGTGCCGACTGCTGTCCGCAGAATGAGGGAGAGCCCGGATTCGGCGACAACACCAGCGGAGGTCACCTCCTGCTTGGAGTAGGAGTCCGCAATGTAACTCTCAGCGGTCCCGGAAGGATTGACGGCAATTCGGACGCTTTCCTGCTGGACAGCGCCGGTGTGCGATACGGCCACAAATCGCTGGTCCCTGCCCGCCCCTCCCAGATGGTATGGTTCGTTGACAGCGAGGGGATTACCCTGAGGGATATCGAGCTGGCCGATTCGCCGTACTGGAGCTGCTTCATGCTCAACTGCAGCAAGGTGCGTCTCGAAGGATGCTATGTACATACCAGCCGCGAGCCCTATCATACCTTCAACGGCGACGGGATTGACATCGACCGTTGCCAGGATGTAGTGATTAAGGACTGCCGGGTTGATACTTCCGACGACTGCATCACCCTCCGCGCATCGAGCGCCCATCTCCTGGAGAATCCTCAGGACTGCTCAGGGGTGCTGGTAGAGGGCTGCCACCTCTCCTCCAGCTGCAATGCCATACGCATAGGCGTAGGCGAGGGCCATATCCACGACGCCGTCATACGCGACATTGAGATTACGGACTGCAATACAGCATTCAACTTCGTCTGCTCCTACAGCGGCGAGCGCGGGACCGACATAGACGCCATACTGCTGCAGGATATCAGCGTTGAGGCCAACCAGCTGTTGCGCATGCATCACATGCGCTCCAAGGACGCCAAAGTAAGGGATATAACCTTCGACCACATCAGCGGCACGGCTCCCGGCACCTCGCATTTCTGGGCCAGGGAAGCGGCTCCCTTCGAGGATATAGTCCTTCGCGATGTGGATGTCCCTGCGCTATACGAATGTGTCAACGCACAGGTCATTGTCGAGGGCGGCTCTTTCCAGCAGAAGGAACTCACACCTGAGCAGCTTGCCCGCCGCCACGACTATATCGAGAACGAGACCCGTCTGCTGAACTGACGGGACAGGTAAAGCACAATCGGCAGAAATAGCTATATTTGTAAGCTATGCAGGAATACACTTGTTTCAATAAGCTTTTCGAAGCTAGTGTCAAGGAGAACTGGGACCGCGAGGCCCTCTCCAATTACAAGGGCGCCACTCTCACATACGGCGAGCTTGCCGGGAGGATTGCACAGTTGCAGGCGGCGTTTGCCACGCACGGTGTCGGCAGGGGCGACAAGATAGCCCTCTGCTCGCGCAACCAGGCGAACTGGGCTGTGTGCTTCCTCGCTGCAATCACCTACGGAGCCGTGCCGGTGCCTCTGCTGCACGAGTTCAAGCCGGAGAATGTCCATTTCCTCGTGAACCACAGCGACGCGCGCCTCCTCTTCGTGGACGACCAGATTTGGGAGAATCTCAACGAGGCCGAGATGCCTGAGCTGGCGGCAATGGTGCAGATGAGCACCATGTTCGAGACCTTCGCTCCCGATGCCCCCGGAGAGGATTTCGGCCCGGAAAGCGTAGAGTATTACGACGCACCGCTGGACGATCTGGCGCTGATCAACTATACTTCAGGCACTTCCGGATTCTCCAAGGGCGTGATGCTCTCACACAGGGCCGTGGCCTGCAATATCCGCTTTGCGGGGACGACTGCTGAGCCCCAGATGAACTGCGAGTCCGAGGTTGTGGCCATGCTACCCTCGGCCCATATGTACGGGCTTATGTTCGAGCTGCTCTTCGAGATGACGATTGGCGCGCACGTGCATTTCCTCACCCGTGTCCCCAGCCCCAAGATAATAATGCAGGCTTTCGCGGACATACATCCGGACATCATCATAGCCGTCCCTCTCATCATAGAGAAGGTGTACAAGTCCCAGATCAAACCCATAGCGGATCGTACTAAAGCCTATCGCTATGTCCCGATACTCTCGCAGACCATACGCAAGAAGATACGCGAGGGCCTTATCGCCGCATTCGGCGGACGCTTTGAGGAGATAATCTTGGGCGGCGCTGCGTTCAACCCTGAGGTTGAGGCGTTCCTGCGTGAGATACATTTCCCCTTCACGGTCGGATACGGCATGACAGAGTGCTGTCCCATCATCACTTACGAGAAGTGGTATCGCACCCGCAAGGGTTCCTGCGGCAAGGCCATCCCCGGCTGCGAGATACGCATAGACTCCATCAACCCTCACAAGGTGCCCGGCGAAGTGCAGGTCAAGGGCGACAATGTCTTCATGGGCTACTACAAGAACCGCCAGGCCACCAAAGCTTCGTTTACCAATGACGACTGGTTCAAGACCGGCGACATGGGCATCATCGACGATGACGGCTACCTGTACCTGCGCGGCCGCTCCAAGTGCATGATACTCGGTCCCTCGGGCCAGAACATCTATCCTGAGGAGTTGGAGGCCGTAATCAACAACTTCAACTACATAGTCGAGAGCCTCGTAATCGAAGACGGCGGCTCCCTCACGGCCATAGTCTATCCCGATTACCACCAGGCTGAGCTCGACGGCCTCTCGGGAGAGGAGCTCGAGGAGAGACTCACCGCGACCCTGCCCGATATCAACAAGTTGCTGCCCGGCTATGCGGCAATACGCAAGATGGAGTTCATCCCTGAGGACTTCGAGAGGACTCCCAAGCGCAGCATCAAACGTTACCTGTACCAGAGATAAGACATGCAGAAATTCGATTCCAAATACCTCGCGATGGCGGCCATCTGGGCCGAGAACTCCTATTGCAAGCGCCGCAAGGTGGGCGCCCTCATAGTGAAGGACGGGATGATCATCTCCGACGGCTTCAACGGGACCCCCTCGGGCTTCGAGAATATCTGCGAAGACGATAGCGGCATCACCAAGCCCTATGTCCTGCACGCCGAGGCCAATGCCATCACCAAGGTCGCCAAGAGCGGCAACAGCGCCGAGGGCTCTACCCTCTATATCACCGACTCTCCCTGCATGGAATGCGCCAAGCTTATCATCCAGTCAGGCATCAAGAGGGTGGTCTATAAGGACGAATACCGTCTCACCGACGGCGTGGACCTGCTCCGCAAGGCAGGAGTCGAAGTCGAAAAAGCTTCTCAGGAATAATGAACAGGAAATGGCTTCCCGTCGTCTATGCGGTGCTGGGCATCGTCATAGGCATACTGCTGACACTCAATTATCAGAAGATTTTCCCCTCCCGCACCCTGAAGGTCTCGGGGCACGGCTGGGATAAGCTTCAGCTGGTGCTGCAGAGCGTCCAGGACAACTATGTCGATGAGGTCAATTACTCCGAAGCCTCGGAAGCCGCTATCGAAGCCCTGCTAGCGAAGCTGGATCCCCATTCGGTCTATATGCCTCCCGTGCAGCTGGAGAAGAGCAACGAGGAGCTGGCCGCCGGGTTCGACGGCATAGGCATACAGTTCAACGTGCCCAACGACACTGCCATAGTAATAGAGGTAATCCCCGGCGGCCCTTCGGAGAAGATAGGCATGCAGCCCGGCGACCGCCTCCTAAGGGTTGATACCGTGGGTATTGCCGGCGTGAAGTACCCTCAGGACAGCATGGTCCGCAGGATGCGTGGGCCCGCAGGCACCAAGGTTACAGTCACGGTGAAGCGCGGTGAGGACACCATCCCCTTCGAGATTACCCGCGGCCGCATCCCCATGCACAGCGTGGACGCAGCATTTATGGTGGACGACACCACGGGCTACATCCGCCTGTCCAAATTCTCCCGCAGTACCTACGCTGAGATCGCAAAGGCAGGCCTGCAGCTGCAGTCTGAGGGCATGGGCCGTCTCATTATGGATATCCGTGGCAATTCCGGCGGATATTTCGATCAGGCCCTGATGCTGTCCGACCTGTTCCTCAAGGAGGATGCACCTATAGTATATACTGAGGGCCTTCACCGCGACAGGGAGTCTTTCAACGCCACGGGCAAGGGTGTGTTCGCCGACCTGCCGCTTACGGTCCTTATCGACGGCGGCTCCGCTTCGTCCAGCGAGATCTTCGCCGGAGCGATGCAGGACAACGGCCGCGCCGTGATAGTTGGCCGCCGCTCATTTGGCAAGGGCCTTGTGCAGGAGCCTATTCTGTTCTCCGACGGCTCGGGCATCAGACTTACGGTAGCCCGTTTCTATACCCCTTCGGGCCGCTGCCTGCAGAAGCCCTATTCGGAAGATTACGAGCTCGAAGTCTATAAGCGCTATGACGAGGGAGAGATGGTCGAAGCCGACAGTATGAAGGTTGACAGCGGAGGCATCATCCCCGATGTATTCGTGCCCGTGGACACTTCGAGGGTTACGGAGTTCTATCTTGGCTGCGTCCGCAAGGCCACCACGATGCGTTTTGCCTCAGCCTGGTTCGACGCCCATCATGACGATATCAACTGGATAGAGGACTACGATGTGCTCAACCGCTTCCTGGATATGGCCGGGCTCGAGAAGAAGTTCCTCGCCTTTGCCCGCGAGCGTGACGGTCTGGTGCCCGCACCGGGGGAGTGGGAGGAGACCCGCCCCTATCTCATGACGCAGGTGCGTGCCCTCGTGGGACGCTACAGTAAGCTGGGGGACAACGCCTATTATCACCTGTTCTTCCCTGAGGACAACGTGATACAGTGCGCTATTGGGCTATAAATTCGTAGACTATATTGCCGCTCTGACGGGCGGGTGCTCCCGGGTCCGCTGAGAAAAGGGACAGTCGGGCTGCGCGTACGGCGAAATTGCGAAGGCACCCGTCGGGCGAAGAGACGCTCTCATCGACCCTCGCATCCATCACTTTACCCTGATTGTTGACGACTATAAGGACTGTGACCTGTCCTGCGCCGAGGCATCTGTAGGAGGGGATGCTCATCTTGCTCATCTTGCGCCCCTCGAGGGTGTAGCTCACGACCGAAGGGCCCTTGTAGCTTGGGGCAGGGCCGTCGTCTTTCTTCTCTTCCTTCTTTTTGGCAGGGGAAACATCGATTACCGGCTCATCGCTGTGCGCGAAGGTCTGGTCCAGGGCCTTCTGGAGTCGGTCGGCATCCTCGTAGAGCTTCTCGGCATCGGTGCCGCGGTCGTCCTTGAGCTGTGAGCGGTCTACGGCTACCGCGCGTATGGGCGAAGTGCCGACACCCTCCGCAGCGAGCATCTCGTTGAGGCGGTCGTTGATCTGCTGCTGGAATTCGAGCTCCTGCTGGAGCTTCTCAATCTCCTCCAGTTTCGAAAAATCGAGCACGAAACTCTGCTCCTTGCTGAGCGTTGCCCCCAGCTGCCAGGCGAGCAGGACTATTATCACCACCAGATGTACTATGATGGTGATGCTCAGTCCTACCCGGTCTTCCTGGGGGATGCGTTTCACGACTTGGAGAGCTCCTGCTCTATCTTGGCGGTGATGACGTCGATAGCGACATTGTTCTGCCCGCCTTCGGGGATAATCACGTCGGCGTAGCGCTTGCTGGGCTCGATGAACTGCAGGTACATGGGCTTCACCGTGCGGGTGTAGCGCTCAATTACCCAGTGCACGTCCTTGCCGCGCTCGGAGATGTCGCGCTCCATAACCCTCATCAGGCGGTCATCGTCATCCGCGTCCACGAATATCTTGATATCCATGTGGTCGCGAAGCTCCTTGCAGGTGAAGATGAGGATGCCCTCGATGATGATGACATCCGCGGGCTCCACCAGCTTGGTCTCGGTCTTCGAGCGGGTGCAGGAGATGAACGAATAGACGGGCTGCTGTACGGACTTGCCGCTCTTGAGCTCACGGAGCTGCTTGCACAGCAGGTTCCACTCGATTGCATCGGGATGGTCGAAGTTGTGCACCCTCTTCTCCTCGTCGGTCAGATCGCTCGAGTCCTTGTAGTAGGAGTCCTGAGGGATAACCACTACCTTCTTGCCCTTGAGGCGCTCGGTAATGGATTTGACGACCGTAGTCTTGCCGGAACCGGAACCGCCGGCTATACCAATCACTAACATTAGAATTCTGCGTTTTTGGGAGTTCTGGGGAAGGGGATGACGTCACGGATGTTGGCCATGCCGGTGACGAAGAGCAGCAGCCTCTCGAATCCGAGTCCGAATCCGCTGTGAGGGCAGCTGCCGAAGCGCCTTGTGTCGAGATACCATTCCAGACCGCGGCGGCTCATGTGCAGCTCGTCGATGCGCTTCTCGAGCTTATCCAGGTCGGCCTCACGCTCGCTTCCGCCGATGATTTCGCCAATCTTCGGGAAGAGCACGTCCATGGCGCGCACGGTCTTGCCGTCGTCGTTCTGCTTCATGTAGAAGGCCTTGATATCCTTGGGATAGTCGGTGAGTATCACGGGCTTGCGGAAATGCTCCTCCACGAGGAAGCGCTCATGCTCGCTCTGCAGGTCGACACCCCATGCGACGGGGTATTCGAACTTGCGTCCTGCGGCCACGGCCTCTTCGAGGATCTTGATACCCTCGCCGTAGGGGAGACGCACGAACTCCGTGTCCACTACGCCGCGCAGCCTCTCCACAAGGCCGTCGTCATAGCGGTCGTTCAGGAACTGGATATCCTCCATGCAGTGCTCCAGGGCGTAGCGCACCAGGCTCTTGATGAAGTCCTCGGCGAGGTCCATGTTGTCGGTGATGTCGTAGAACGCCATCTCCGGCTCTATCATCCAGAACTCGGCGAGGTGCCTCGGGGTATTGGAATTCTCGGCACGGAAAGTAGGACCGAAAGTATAGATTGCTCCGAGTGCGGTGGCGCCGAGCTCACCTTCGAGCTGTCCGCTCACGGTGAGGCTGGTCTGACGGCCGAAGAAATCCTTGGAGTAGTCGGGGCCGCCCTTCTTGTCGCGGGGCACGTTGCCGAGGTCCAGGGTCGTGACCTGGAACATCTGGCCTGCGCCCTCGGCGTCGGAAGCCGTAATCAGGGGAGTGTTGAGATACACGAAGCCGCGGCTGTGGAAGTACTCATGTATGGCGTAGGCCATCTGGCTGCGCAGTCTGAGCACTGCTCCGAAGGTATTGGTCCTCGGGCGCATGTGTGCGACGGTGCGCAGGTACTCCATCGAGGTGTCCTTCTTCTGGAGGGGATACCTTACCGGGTCGCAGGTGCCGAGGACTTCGATTGCCGATGCCCTGACCTCTACGGCCTGGCCGCTGCCGACGGACTCCACCAGCTCGCCTTCGACGCGTATGCAGGCACCGGTGGTGACCTTGGCGAGCACATCCTCAGGGATGGCCGTCTTGTCCACGACTATCTGTATGCTGGCTACGCATGAGCCGTCATTGACGGCTATGAAGGCAATCTCCTTGTTGCCCCTCTTGGTCCTGACCCAGCCTTTGACCTCTACTTTGACGCCTGCCTTCATCTTGAGCAGGTCGGATACTCTGATCTTTCTTTCCATCTTTCTTTTTTAAAAAAGCAGCCCTCCCGGAAAGAGGGGGCTGCTCGTATAGTGTCCGGGAGAGGTTAATCCTCTGACGGCCTCCTTGCGGAGTACATAATCTTAAGCGCGGAGCAACGTCTGAGCTCCTGCTTCACGTCGGTAACGATACCCATACGTACATCCTGGTCAGCGCGGATACTGACGGTCATGAACTGACGGTCACCTTCGCTCTTGGATTCACGCTCGGCTGCGATGAAGTCACGGATGTCATCGGTGCTCTTGAAAGAGTCGTTCAACTGGATACGTGCCTCGGTACCGTACTGTGCCTGCAGGGCACGGATAGGAGTACCGATGTTGATGTATGAGTTGAGGTCCTTCCTCTCGAGCTTGACGACTTCGGAGGCCTCAGGTACCTGGACCTGGACCTTGTTCTCCGTCTCACGCATCTGAGTGGTCACCATGAAGAAGAACAGGAGCATGAACACGATATCGGAGAGGGATCCCGACGACACCGGGGGGACCTCTTTCTTGTTACTGTTTCCACCGAATTTTGACATATCTATTTCCTCCTGTTATCTTCTTCTCTTGCCAACGTCCTTAGGCTCTGCCTCGGAAATGTTCTGGGGAACGGCCTTCTTGACAATGCCCTGCTGCTCTTCATCAAGTTGAGCGAACTGCTTGCCGAAGGTGCTCACTGAGAACTCGTCACGAAGTTCGTTGACGGCTTTCACGAGCTCGTTCTGGACCTGCAGATATGCGCGGTAGCTTGTACCACGGTCGTTCTGCAGGGAGATGACGCCCTTGGAGACTGCATAGGAGTCGGAGCCACTGGCGGCATACTTTCCGAGACCTTCGATCTCCTGGACCTCCTTCTCGGGAAGGTTGGGATCGTTGGCGGGGTTGGTAAGGAATTCCTTGATCTTATCCTTAAGCTGACTGACATCTACGGGCTCGGTGCCGGCGAACAGTCTATCGGCGGAGTTAATACGTACGATGATAATATTACGACGATTAACCTTCTGGTCCTCCACTTTGGCGTCCTTGTCGGGCATGGGAGGCAGACGACGGCTAAGTCCAAGCTGCGATCCCATGGTTGTAGTCATGAGGAAGTAGCACAGCAGGAGGAAAGCGATGTCGGCCGTAGAACTGGTATTTAACGCGGGCGTTTTTTTCTTAGCCATAGCTGTCTTCTTTATTTAGAGGCTTGTTTGTTGCGGACACTTGCTATGATTTCACCTGCGATGATGCTGACGATTGCTGCGCCTGCTGCAATGTAGGTGAGATTGAGTACGGTGTCAACGAGCTTGAGGGTGCCATGGTCCGGCTGGTCAACCAGCAGGTTGATGGCTTCACTGCCGGGCGAGATGAGGTAAACCACGAGGCAGAATACCGCTATCGCCACAATACCGATGCCGAGCTTGACGACACTCTTGGGGTTGTTCTTATAGCTGATGATGAGTCCGACCACCACGATTGCGAGTATGGCCAGCACCACCATTGCATAAGCCCAAACCAAGAGCCAGTCCACAGCCTGTCCGCCCTTGGACTCGAATCCGACTATGGAGCCGGCGAGCAGGACGAGGACACTGACTATGATCAGCACCAGCATCAAGAGTTTGAATATTTTACTGTAATTCTTCATTTGATTGTGCTGTTAGCGATATTTACTTCTTAGCGCTGTACTTGGTCAGAACATCCACGAGAGCGATCGAGGAATCCTCCATGTCGATGGTGATGGAGTCGATCTTAGCGAGGATGTAGTTGTAGAAGACCTGAAGGATAAGGGCCACGATCAGACCTGCGACGGTGGTGATCAGAGCGACCTTCATACCTCCTGCGACAACGTTAGGAGAAATATCACCGGCAGCCTGGATAGCATCGAATGCCTGGATCATACCGATAACGGTTCCGAGGAATCCGAGGGACGGGGCGATTGCGATGAAGAGTCCGATCCAGCTCAGGCCGTTCTCCATTTCGC
>CAMZEI010000049.1 GCA_947305815.1 uncultured Bacteroidales bacterium
CCTTGTGCTTCCACAGCCAGTAGAAATCATAGCCCTGCATCAGCTGGTAGCTGAACTCGGTGAAGGACATACCCTCGGAAGAATCGCGGGAGAGGCGCTTCTTGACGCTGTCCTTCGCCATCATATAGTTGACGGTAATGTGCTTGCCTATGTCGCGGATGAAATTGATGAAAGAGTAGTCCTTCATCCAGTCGTAGTTGTTCACCAGCTCTGCGGCATTGGGGGCGTCGGAGCTGAAATCCAGGAACTTGGCGAGCTGAGCCTTGAGGCAGGCGACATTGTGGTTAAGGGTCTCCTCATCCAGCAGGTTGCGCTCCGCGGACTTCATCGAAGGGTCGCCTATCATGCCTGTTGCACCTCCAACCAGGGCTATGGGCTTGTGGCCGCAAGCCTGGAAATGCTTGAGTATCATAACGCTGACAAGGTGCCCAATATGCAGGGAGTCCGCAGTGGGGTCAATCCCGACATACGCTGCCTGCGGGCCTTCCATGAGCTTCTCCGCTGTGCCGGGCATAATATCCTGAATCATGCCCCTCCATTTCAGTTCCTCGACAAAATTTTTCATATCTGCTCTTTTAATCCTGCAAATTTAGTGTTTTTTCAGTAATTTTGCCTTCCGTTTAAAAGACAAACAATAACTTAACTTATAAATCATGAGACAGAAAATAGTTGCCGGGAACTGGAAGATGAACACCACCGTTCCCGAGGGCGTACAGCTCGCCAAGGATGTCGTCGCAGCTGCAGCTGCAGTCCCCGCCGATGTCAAACTCATCGTAGCCACTCCTTTCACCCACCTCTGCCCAGTCGCCGAGGTCGTTAAGGGTACCCGCGTAAGCCTCTCCGCTGAGAACTGCGCCGACAAGGAGAAGGGTGCATACACCGGCGAAGTATCCGCCGCCATGCTGGCTTCCGCTGGCTGCGAGTACACCATCCTCGGCCACTCCGAGCGCCGCCAGTACTATGGCGAGACCGATGCCAAGCTCGTCGAGAAGGTCAAGCTCGCTCTTGCTAATGGACTCAAGGTCATCCTCTGCGTAGGTGAGAACCTCGATGAGAGGGAGGCGGGCAAGCACTTCGATGTCTGCGAGGCCCAGATCAAGAACGTCCTCTACAACTTCAGCGCCGAGGAGATGGCTTCCATCGTCATCGCTTACGAGCCCGTCTGGGCAATCGGCACCGGCAAGACCGCTACCGCCGAGCAGGCACAGGAAATCCACGCCTTCATCCGCAAGGTGGTCGCCGACAAGTTCGGAGCAGAGGTAGCTGAGCAGACCAGCATCCTCTACGGAGGCAGCTGCAAGCCCTCCAACGCCCATGAGCTCTTCGCCCAGAAGGATATCGACGGCGGCCTCATCGGCGGCGCATCCCTCAAGGCCGAAGACTTCATCGGCATCGCCCTGGGATACTAAAATCTTAGCGGCGGGGGTGGTGCTCCAGGACGGAGCGCTGCCAGGTGCGGGTGTCGATGTGGGTGTAGATCTCGGTGGTAAGGATACTCTCGTGACCGAGCATTTCCTGCACGACACGCAAGTCCGCTCCATTCTCAATCAGGTGCGTTGCAAACGAGTGGCGGAAGGTATGTGGTGAAATCTCCTTGTCCACACCCGCTATAAGAGCCTGCCTTCGCACCATATTGAATACCGCAACGCGGCTCAGAGGCTTACCGAAGCGGTTGAGAAACACATAATCATCGAAGGCCGGGGCTGCCGCCTGCGGCCTTTCTGCTATCCAGGCGGCGTATGCATCGGCAGCCATCCCGCCCATGGGGACGAGCCTCTCCTTGTCGCCCTTTCCAATTACGCGGACGAAGCCCTCGGTAGGATACACATGCGAAATCAGCAGTCCGCACAGCTCAGACACGCGCAGACCGCAGCCGTAGAGTATCTCCAGGATGGCCCGGTCGCGCAGGGCCTGCGGCGAATCTCCCTGCACGCTGTCGATGATGGCCGATACCTCCTCAACTGACAATACCTCAGGCAGATAGCGTCCCAGCTTGGGAGCCCTGATGCCGTCGCAGGGATTGTCGCTGCGGAGGCCCTCCAGCACCATGTAGTCGAAAAAGGATTTGAGCGAGCTGAGCGCATGGGCCTGAGAGCGCTTGGATACGGACTCCGAGAGGGACTTGAGATGCTCGCTGATGTCCTCCGGGACCGCGAGGACAGGGTCTCCGCCCGGGCAGCTGTCCAAAAATGCGCGCACCTCTCCACAGTACGAGGCCACGGTCATGGGAGAGAGCTGCCTCTCCATGCGGAGGTGGTATTCGTAATCTCGAAGTATCTGCACGGCGTCCATACTGACAAAGATAACAAATAAAATATGTATCTTTGCCCGGATGAAAAGGATAGCACTCATACTCGCCGCTCTGCTGCTTCTCGGGGCCTGCACCAAAGACCAGTACACCACCGACAAGCGCTACAGCCGTGTACTCGTGCTGTACCTCGCCGACCACACCAACCTCTACGGCAGCATCAACAGCAACCTCTCCGAAATCCTCGGTCAGGACCTGCCGTTCAGGGATTCGGACAAGGCCCTGCTGGTCTTCCGCCATCCCGTGCTGCAGTATTACTCCACCCCTTCGGAGCCGGTGCTTTTCAAGGTGTCCACCGACATCTACGGCAAGCTGGTCTGCGATACGCTCAAGACCTTCTCCACGGACTCCCGCATGACGGATCCCGAGCTGATGCGCTCGGCCCTCCAGTACGTCAAAGACAAGTTCCCGAGCGACCACTACGGCATGCTGTACTCCTCCCATGGTACAGGATGGCTGCCGGAGTTCTATTACGGCGACGGTGCCGACCCTGAGAACGAAGTTGACATCTGGGAGAGCACTTCCTCCAAGAGCATGGGCAGCCATGTGAACGGAGATGAGCTGGACGAGATGGAGCTCTCCGAGCTGGCTTCCGCTATCCCCATGCACCTCGACTATCTGATATTCGACGCCTGCCTGATGGGATGCGTCGAAGTCGCATACGAGCTAAGGAGCACAACTGATTATCTGGTAGCATCTTCGGCTGAGATACTTACCAGCGGCATGGAGTATGCCGGCTTAGTGGGTCATCTGCTCAAAGACGCCCCCTATTCGCTGCTGGAATTCTGCGAAGCCTACTACGAAAAATACAATTCCCGCACCGCCGCAAGCCAGACGGCGCTCGTGAGCCTTACCGACTGCAGGGAGCTGGACGAACTCGCCGGCGTGTGCTGCGAGCTGTTCGAGACTTACAGGGAGCCCATATCCACACTCGGCAGGTACGATGTGCAGGGCTTCTTCACCGGCAACCATCCCTGGTTCTTCGACCTTAGGGACATACTGGTCAAGGCTGGAGCAAGTATCGAAGAGCTCTCGAGGCTCGACCTGGCCCTCGACGCATGCATACCCTACAAGGCCAATACGCCCCGCATACTCTATACCGTGAAGGTAGATACCTTCTGCGGCTTGAGCATGTACCTCCCCTCCTGCGGCAGCAACTTCCTGAACCAGTATTACAAACGTCTGGAGTGGAATAAGGCGACAGGTTTGGTCAAATAGATTTTTTGATATATCTTTGCGCCCGCATTTTAAAACCCTAAAGGGCTTTGGTGCAATGGGAACCGGCCCCAGTTGCCGGTTTGAGTAACACATTTTATTAAAACAAATGCAGCATTTTGAACTCAAGGGCCAGATTCGTCAGGCCTCCGGCAAAGCCGCCATCAAGGCTTTCCGCAAGCAGGGACTCGTCCCCTGCAACCTCTACGGACAAGGCGTAGAAAACATCCTCTTCACAGTTGACGCTAAGGATCTCAAGGGTATCACCAACACCCCCAAGTCCTATATCGTGGACCTCGTACTCGACGGCAAGAAGCATCTCGCAGTCCTTCACGAGCTTCAGTTCCACCCCGTCACCGACGCATGCCTCCATGTTGACTTCCTCGCAGTTGACGAGAAGAAGCCCGTGGCAATCAGCGTCCCCATCGTCATCACCGGCCACGCAGCAGGCGTGCAGCAGGGTGGTAAGTTCTTCCAGAGCTCCAGGTCGCTTCGCATCAGCGCCCTCCTCAAGGACCTCCCCGACGATGTCACTGTGGATATCACTCCTCTCGGACTTGACAAGAAGCTCCGCGCTTCCGACGTCAAACTCGACAAGGTATCCGTCCTCACCGACAAGGATGCCGTTATCTGCGGCGTAGCCAGCACTCGCAACTCCGTTGCAGCAGCCGAGACCGCTACCGAGGAATAATCCCCCCCAACGTGAGTGCCTATCTCATAACGGGCCTCGGGAACATCGGTCCCGAATATGCCTTGACAAGGCATAACATGGGTTTTATGGTATTGGACGCCTGGGCTAAGGCGTCCGATACTCTTTTTAGCACCCAGCGCTACGGAGATCTGGCAGAAATTCGCATTAAGGGACGCTGTTTCTATCTGCTGAAGCCCTCCACGTACATGAACCTGAGCGGCAACGCCGTCCGCTACTGGATGACCAAACTCCCCGTCCCGGATGAGAATCTGCTGGTGATCTGCGACGACATCAACCTCCCCATGGGCACCATGAGGTTGCGCAGGGGTGGGAGCGACGGAGGCCACAACGGTCTCAAGCACATCATCGAGCAGCTCGGCAGGCAGGATTTCGCCCGGCTGCGCATGGGAGTGGGGCATGATTTCCAGCAGGGAGGGCAGATTGACTACGTGCTCGGCAAGCTGACTCCGGAGGAGCTTGAGACAGTTGAGAAGCTCTCCGCAAAGGCTGTCGAGGGTATCAAAACATGGGCCTTCGAAGGAGCCGAAACTGCTATGAATTTGCTCAATGTCAAGCCCTAAGCAACATTTTTGACAAAAAGTTTTGCAAATCGGCAACATTTTTCTAAATTGCGCTCCGATAATAACTTGAGAGTATTGTTCACTTAATTATAACCTCATTAATTTTTACAATCATGAAAGCACTTGTTGAAAAGATCAACGCCAACATCGAGGCCTTCAAGGCCAACGCAGAAGCTCAGCTCGTAAAGGGCAACAAGGCCGCCGGCGCACGCGCCCGCAAGGCTGCTCTCGAGCTCATGAAGGATCTCAAGGAGTTCCGTAAGGCTTCCGTCGAGGCTGCAAAGTAATCATATAGATTGCATGTAAAACGGCTGGGTTGCAAAACCTGGCCGTTTTTATGTTATTCCGTGCAACGAAACACAGCGAAAGTGCATCTATTAAGTGGGTTTAGGTTTTAGTACACATTGGGGGCCGGGTTAGTCGCGAGACTTCCGGCTCTTTTTTTTGTTTTAGTCCGCAAAAAACGCTAACTATGCATTCCAATGTGCGCGTTTCTGGCCATAGTCCTCACCACCTTCAGGGTGCTGCTTGTCCCTGCACAGTTCAGCGACAAGGAGTTCGACGGTGAAGTTGCTGCTATCGAGTCGATTGCATCTGCGGCACAGGACTATTTCGCAGCCCAGCTCGGCTCCACAGGTCAGATTACCGTCAGTACTTCCCGCATCGTCACACTCTCCGGCATAGAGCAGCAGTATGTCAGCGCACCGCACAATGCCGTGTGCGACGCGTTCAGGCTGGTTGACGCTGAAGTCAATTTCGCAGGCTTCGACGGCTTCATGGTACTCTGCCCCGGAGACGCCATGCCGCCGCACACCTACTACCTGGAGGACTCCGGGACGCGCCTTGAGCTGGACGGACGGGTAATCAATCAATACAGCATCAGCAATTTCGACAGCGGCATGGGCACTGTCTGCCATGAGATTATGCACCTGCTCGGATGCCCTGACTTCTACGACACCGACGGCGAAGGAAGCGGCGGACTGAGCGAAGGGCTCGGTGGAAGCTTTGCACTCATGGACATGGGCAACGAATCCGGCGGAGGGGCGACTCCTCCCGACCTATGCGCGCCCGAGCTGGACGCTGCAGGACTTGCCTCTCCCAAGACCCTGGGGGCCGGCATCCATCGTATGAGTCCGATGGGGCTGCCTCATGAATATGCACGCGTAAACACAGGCAACGAAGACGAATACTACCTCATAGAGTGCCGCACTCCCGGCTCCTTGATTATGTATCATGTCGACCGCTCCGAGGCGCGTGCAGGATATTCGGACAGATACCGCCGCTCGCTTACCGCCCGCGAGCGCTGGGAGTTCAACGAAGTAAATTGCCGGCCCGACAGGCAGTGCCTTAGCATTTGCGACGAAGTGGAGGGAGTCCTCGTCCTGGATAATGTGCAGGCGCAGGCCGACGGCAGCGTGTCGTTCGAGCTGCGTGAGCCAATTGCCCTCAGCCGCATCGACATCTATCAGGACGCCGTGATAACCGGATGGTCCTATGACGGCCCGTCAGAGACCTGCAGCGTAAATCTGTACCGCTACGGCCTGCTGGTAAGGTCCATAGAGTCAAAGGCTTACGAAGGTAATCTATTTGCGGCTACAATCGACGGGCTCGACCCCACAACGGATTATACCCTGGAGATAGCTTACTCCAACGCTACAGTACGGCAGCTTTTCAAGACCAAAGCATACACCAAACTGGTGGCTCCGTACATCTATCTGGGCTCCGAATCCAGAGACTCGCGAGGCTGGTTCGAAGCCGGCTCCCGCATCCCGCTGAGGCTGTACAACGCTCCAAAGGCCACGGACGTGAGCTGGTATTTCGATGACGAGCCGGTGGAGTGCGGTCCGGACGGATATTACACACTCACGCGCAGCGGCGAACTGCGTGTCCGCTGGGGTAGCCAGACTATAGTCAAAAAGATATTCGTGAAATGAGAAAGGCCGGTCACATATTGCTCCTAATGACCCTGGGCGCCTCCCTGCTGGTATCCTGCCAGGGGGAAATGGATCCAGGCTTCGTCGCCTCGGACGGCATCAGGATTGAGGTCCGCGGACGGGAGGTGTTCGCCTATGACGAGGCGACATGCCAGCTTGGCTATGACAGCGCCGCAGGGGAATTCCGCGTGCACACCGACAATATGTCGGATTTCTTCGTCGTCACGCTGCCCGTGCTCCCCTCTGCCGAGGGTCAGACCGTCACCGGCTCTGTCCGATGGGCTACAGCCGCCGAAAGCGGCCGAAGGGACGACATCAGCCTCGAAGTCGTCCGTCTCGATGCGGGTACCATCTGGCTCTGGTCTCCCCTCTCCCGCATCGCCGTCACTGTCCGTATACCTTAAACCCTACGCGCATGAATGCTCCACAACGCTCGCGCGCGTGGTACTATTCAATGCCGGCTGAGATAAGTCGGAAGAGCAGGGCGTTGAGCGCCTCGACCTGATATTCGCCGACGGAGGCTGCGATATGCTCGCCACCTACACCGCTGTCGTTGGTGAGGAAGACGTAGGTGCCGCCGGTGAGTATCGCGAACTGCCTGCACATGAACTCGCAGTCCTTCTCGTACGAGCTGCAGAACACCGGGATAATCCTGATGCCCCTGGAGGCGAACTCGCGAATTGACTTCTGCAGGCTCTCAATGACACCTTTGTGGTCCCTGTGGGCCGGAGCGTCCAGCACCAGGAATGCCATCCTCGTGTAGGCCTTGGAGTGCCACTGGAGATCTGTCAGGGCAACTGCAAGAGCTGTATGTACTGCCTCGGGAGTGTCTCCGCCGCCGTCAGCATACTGCTTGCCGACGAAATCCATCGTAGAAGCGATATCGGTAGTGAAGCCGCTGGGGCGCGTGACATAATCGTCGCCCTCATCGCGGTAGAATACCGTACCCGTGTAGATAGTGCGGTCGGTATTCATTTCCGAGACCTGCTTAAGGATGTCGTGAAGGTCCTTCTTGAGGAAGGCAATCTCGTCGCCCATGGAGCCGGTAGCATCCACTATGAAGGCAATGTCAACTATGGAGCTAACGGTCTGCGGGGCCTCCAGAGTGTAGGTATTGACGACAGGAGCCTCGGAGGTCCAGTCCCATTTCTCAGGAGCGGCAGTCTGGCTCACTCCGTCAATGCTTACGATACATTCGGAAGCCTTCACCGTGCTCTGCACATCCTCCACGGCGAGCCACAGATTGGCCAGTCCGTGATTGTCGGTAACAGCTTTCCAGAGTGCCTTGCCATCTTTGAGCAGCTCGACAGGGCAGCTCACGACGGGTGCGCCCTCGGCGTCCTGGACCTTAACGGCTATGCGCCCCGAGGTGTTGAGACCCCAAAGCGTATTCATCCCTGAATAGTCGCCTGTCATCAGGCCTCCCCAGAACGACCAGTGCTCCAGGTCATTCCACTCGGCCGCAGTGACGACTCCGGCCTGTGCGCCGTTGCCCTGGCCTTCACCGCCATCTCCGCCCGGGTCGATAACCCCGGACTCAGCCCAATCGCCATCAGCCCTGCCGGGATAAACGTCTTCCTTAGCATAAGAACCATCAAGCGTGTCGCAGGCCCATGCACCCACGAGCACTATCGAAGCAATAAGCAATATCTTTTTCATAGCACGAAAGTTCATTTATGCGAAAGTAGCAAAAAACTGATTCGTTAGCAAAAAAAAGAAGCGCCCGTCAGTCGAGCGCTTCGATTTGGTCATTGTAAATTCCATACTGCAGGACTCCGTAGTCGATGTCCTCGATGATACGGATGCGGCATTTGTACTTGCGTTTCCATTTGCTCACGAACGAGGAGAAGAATCCTCGCGTGAGGTAGGCCCCGAGGATGGGGCCGGTGCGAAGGACGAAGGAGCTGATGCCCTTCTCCCTGACCAGCGACGAGAGCTTGTCCTCGATCTCGCGGTCGATGTTGACCGAGGAGACTATCCTGCCTGTGCCGTGGCACATGGGGCATTTCTCCGAAGTGTCGATCTCCGTCACGGGGCGTATCCTCTGGCGGGTAATCTGCATCAGACCGAATTTGGTAAGGGGCAGCACGTTGTGCTTGGCCCTGTCGGAGGACATGAAGCCGACCATCATGTCGTACAGCTCGCTGCGGTGCTTGGGGTCGTCCATGTCGATAAAATCGACAATCACGATGCCACCCATATCGCGCAGACGCAGCTGACGTGCGATTTCTTCGGCTGCTATCTTGTTGACTTCGAAGGAGTTCTCCTCCTGGTCGCTGGATTTTACCCTACTGCCGCTGTTGACGTCGATGACGTTGAGCGCCTCCGTGGTCTCAATCACGAGGTAGGTGCCCTTCGGCATGGGTACTATCTTTCCGAACGCTCCCTTGATCTGGCGGGTAACTTCGAAATGGTCGAAGATGGGCTCCCGCCCTTCGTAGAGTTTGACTATCTTCTCCTGCTCGGGAGAAATCAGGGAAACGTACTGTCTGGTCTCTTCGAAGACCTTGGCGTCGTTGACGTAGACGTTGGAAAACGTCTCGTTGAGCAGGTCACGAAGGATAGCGGTGGTCTTGGAATACTCCCTGAAGAGCAGTTCCACACCTTTGGACTTGGACACCTTGCGCCAGGAGCCCTCCCATTTGTCTATGAGGGAACGCAGTTCAGCCACGAGGACTGCTGCGTTCTTGCCTTCGGCTGCGGTGCGGATTATCGCGCCGTAGTTCTTGGGGAGGATGCTGCTGACGAGAGTCTCAAGCCGTTTCTTCTCCTCACGGGAGGAGATTTTCTGGGAAACGCTGACCTTGTCGGTAAAGGGCAGCAGTACAATGTTGCGTCCTGCAAGTGAAATTTCCGCAGTCAGTCTTGACCCCTTGGTGGATATCGGCTCCTTGGTGATCTGCACCATTATCATCTGACCCTGCTTGAGGTAGTCCTCAATACGGCCTTCCTTGCCGAGCACCGGACCGAGGTCCATGCCTGCGTAGAGGGATTTGAGATCCGTGTTGGGATTGGACTGCTTCACAAAACGGTCAAAGGCCGTAAAATTCAGTCCCAGGTCCAGATAATGGATGAATGCTTCCTTGCTGTCTCCGATGTCCACGAAAGCCGCATTGAGCGAAGGGAGCAGCTTCTTGACTCTGCCAAGATAAACGTCTCCCACCGAAAAGCTCCGGCCCAGGGTCGACTCCTTGTTGTACTCGATGAGGCGATGCCCCTCGAGCAACGCCAGACGGACTTCCTCCGCCCCGACGTCGACAACCAGATCTTTCTGTAACTTTTCGACTTCCATAAGGAAAATTCAACGTAGAACGATTTGCAAAAAAGAGGTCTGCCGGATCCCCCGCCAGACCTCTATCGACTATTTCTTCTTGTGTCTGTTTTGACGCAAACGCTTCTTGCGCTTGTGCGTCGCCATCTTGTGCCTCTTATGCTTTTTTCCGTTGGGCATAGTATAATAATATTAGGATTAGTTCTTGACGGCGGACACGAACACCTTCGCGGGCTTGAAAGCGGGGATGTCGTGTGCAGGTATCGTCAGAGTGGTCTTCTGAGTGATGTTGCGGGCAGCCTTCTGAGCGCGGTGCTTGATAATGAAGCTTCCGAATCCCCTAAGGTAGACGGGTTCCTTCTTCACGAGAGAATCTTTGACCGACTCCATAAATGCCTCTACTACAGTCTGAACGGTAATTTTCTCAATTCCAGTCGCCTTTGCAACTTCATTGACGATGTCTGCTTTAGTCATGGTTAGAATATTACTTAAAAAATATACAGTGTCTGTTTTTGGGGTTACAAAAGTAGGTTTAATCTTTTAATTTTCAAAATGATTTTTAATTTTGTCACTGGCACGGAGATTGACGTAGTAAGGTTGAGGACAATAATGCCGGTGAAAACTGACAATTTGACAGAGAGATGAACATGGACAAAATATATTCACTTCCCTCCGGAGCGGAGGTAAGCATCATCCCAGTGCTGCAGGGCGATGCACGAGAGAAGATTGACGACGCCCAGCTGCCCGAAACGCTGCCCATACTGGCACTGCGTGACGCGGCGCTGTTCCCGGGGGCCATATTCCCCATAACCATAGGCCGTGAGAGCTCGATGAAGCTCATCCGCGACGCCGAGAAGCACAACCTCTTCATCGGCGCCGTCCCCCAGCTGGAAGTCATGGTAGAGGAGCCTCAGGAGGAGGATCTGTACCGCTTCGGCACCGTTGCCAAGGTGCTCAAGACCCTCGAGATGCCGGACGGTTCGCTTACGGCAATACTGCAGGCGTACAAGAGACTGCAGCTTGACAGCGTAGTGAGCTTCAAACCCTATATCAAGGCCCGCGTGCACTATCTCGAGGACTGGCTGGACGATGCTGAGAGCACGGGCGTAAGGGCCCTTGCCGAGGCACTCAAGGACAAGTCCATACAGATAATCAGGACCACCAACATGGCTTCGCGCGAGGCCATAGG
Organism: uncultured Bacteroidales bacterium; assembly: GCA_947305815.1. Taxonomy (GTDB): domain Bacteria; phylum Bacteroidota; class Bacteroidia; order Bacteroidales; family UBA932; genus Cryptobacteroides. The sequence goes on from CAMZEI010000049.1 coordinate 11,190, forward strand.
AGCGCTGAAGGCTATTGACAATTTCGAGTTCCTTGTGAACTTCATAGCTACCACTACCGAAGTGGACGAGTTCCACACCAAGATGGAGCTCCTGCAGTACGACGACGTGTACCTGCGCGGCATGAAGCTGCTCTCCGTGCTTGAGACCCAGCTCGAGATGATCAAGATCAAGCAGGAGATCAACCAGAAGGTCAAGGACGACATAGACCAGCAGCAGAGGGAGTACTATCTCAACAACCAGCTCCGCACCATCCAGGAAGAGCTCGGCATGGACGAGGGCGAGGATTACGACTACTTCAAGGAGAAGGCAGCCGCCAAACACTGGTCCAAGGCCACGGCGGAAGCATTCGAGAAGGAGCTGAACAAGCTCCAGAAATACAATCCCAGCTCGCCGGACTACAGCATACAGTACAACTACCTGGAGTTCATGCTGGAGCTCCCCTGGGATGACATATCGGAGGACAACCTCGACCTGCACAACGCCCGCAAGGTGCTGGACAAGGACCATTACGGGCTGGACAGCGTCAAGGACCGTATAATAGAGTATCTCGCGGTGCTCAAGCTCAAGGGCAACATGAAGTCGCCCAT
>CAMZEI010000050.1 GCA_947305815.1 uncultured Bacteroidales bacterium
CAGCGCCGTTCTCCGAAATACAGACCTGCCATTACAATCCGGCTTTCAAGGCCGGGATGGCACAGCAGATGGTGGCCGTCCAGGCTATCGTGGACTGCCCGGACGAGCCTACATTCGACAATACCATTCTTGCCCTGGAGCAGTCCTCGCCCATACTTGACAAGGTAAGCGGAGTGTTCTTCAACCTCTCCGAGAGCGACTCGACCCCCGAGATGCAAGCCATTGAGGAGGAGATGCTCCCTCAGCTCACGGAGCTGAGCAACAGCATCTACATGAACGAGGCCCTGTTTGCCCGCGTGAAGACTGTGTATGAGAATCCCGAGGCCCTCACCCGTGAGCAGTACATGGTCACGAAGAAGGTTTACCAGGGTTTCGAGCGCAACGGCGTCGGCCTGGATGCCGAGGGTAAGGCCCGCTTCGCGGAAATCAATACCCGCCTTGCGAGCCTCAGTCAGAAGTTCGGTCAGAACCTGCTTGCCGAGAACAACGCCTTCAAGGAGGCAACCGGCATTACGGTCTCGGACTACTACGACTTCATGGCTTCCTGCCCTGACCGGCAGAAGCGCCGCCAGGTATTCGAGGCTTATTCGAACCGCGGCAACAACGGCGGTGAGCACGACAACAACGCTATAGTCCTCGAGATTCTGAAGCTCCGCGCCGAGATGGCCGAGCTCCTCGGCTATCCCAACTTCGCGGCCTTCCAGCTCTCCGACAAGATGGCTGGTGACCCCAAGACCGTGGATGACTTCCTGCAGCCCATCATGAATGCAGCCATGCGCCGCGCCCGCATCGAGATCCGCGATATGGATGCGCTTGCGCAGATGGACGGCTTTGAGCCCTGGGACTATATGTACTGGGCCGAGAAGGTCCGCGCCCAGCGTTTCAGCCTCGACGAGGCCCAGACCAAGCCCTACTTCCAGGCGGACAGCGTCCTCAAGGGCGTCTTCACTGCGGCAGAGCGCATCTACGGCATACGCATCGAGGAAGCTCCCGAGGTCGAGACCTATCATCCCGAGGTTAACGCCTATAAGCTTAGCGATGCCGAAGGCAATCTGCTGGGTATTTTCTACCGTGATTACTATGTGCGTCCCGTCAAGCGCGGCGGCGCCTGGATGAATAACTTCCGCGAGCAGCAGGAGGGTATCCGGCCGGTCATCGTCAATGTCTGCAACTTCCCCGCACCTACGGACGAAGTCCCTTCGCAGCTTACCATTGACAATGTCCAGACTGCCTTCCACGAGTTCGGTCACGCCCTGCACGGTTTCCTCACGCAGTGCAGCTACAAGACAGTGAGCGGCACTTCCGTAGCCCGCGATTTCGTGGAGATGTTCTCCCAGTTCAACGAGAACTTCGCCTTTGTCCCTGAAATCCTCGCATGCTACGCCCGCGACTACCGCACCGGCGAGCCCATCCCCGCCGAACTGGTCGCCAAGATTCAGAATTCTCTCAAGTTCAACCAGGGATTCACTACCGGCGAGCTCTGCGCCGCCAGCATCCTGGATATGCGCTGGCATGAGCTCAGCTCAGCCGAACTTGCACAGTTCAAGGGCCCCGAGGACGTCAGGGCCTTCGAGGAGAAGGTTTGCGCCGAGATGGGACTCGTGAGCAAGATAATTCCCCGCTACCGCACGACTTACTTCAACCATATATTCAACAGCGGCTACTCTGCAGGGTACTACAGCTACCTCTGGAGCGAAGTGCTGAGTGCTGACGCATGGGAGAAGTTCCTCGCTGACGGGGTATTCAACCGCGACACATCCGATTCCTTCCGCGAGACCTTCCTGGAGAAGGGCGGAAGCGAGGAGCCTATGACACTTTATCGCTCCTGGAGAGGAGCACAACCCAATCCCGCAGCCCTCATGAGGGCCAGGGGCCTCAGATAAGAGATTCCGGGTAGGGCCCGGAATGACTATGATATGAAAAAGAAAGTACTGTTAATGATCCTGGATGGTTGGGGCGAAGGACGTCACGATCATTCCAATGCAATTTACACCCAGGGCGCGCCGTTTATCGACAGCCTCAGGGCAAAGTATCCCATGGCACATCTGCAGGCATGCGGCGAATATGTCGGTCTGCCTGACGGCCAGATGGGCAACAGCGAAGTAGGACACATGAACCTCGGCGCAGGCCGCATCGTGTATCAGGACCTGGTGAAGGTCAACATGGCCTGCCGCGAGCACAAGCTGCTGGACAATCCTGAAATCCGTGCCGCCTACGACAATGTCAAACGCAACGGTGGCAAACTCCATTTCTTCGGGCTCTGCTCGCATGGTGGAGTGCATTCGTCCCTCGAGCATCTCTACGAGTTCCTCGCAGAGGCAAAGAAGGAGGGTATTGAGGATGTGTTCGTGCACTGCTTCATGGATGGCCGCGATACCGACCCCCACAGCGGCTACGGCTTCGTGGAGGAACTGGAGCAGAAGATGAAGGAGACTACCGGTAAGGTAGCTACCGTCTGCGGCCGCTTCTACGCCATGGACCGCGACAAGCGCTGGGAGCGTATCAAGGAGGCATATGACCTGCTCGTGGATGGCAAGGGTGCAGCTTTCAGCTCCGCCCTCGAAGGCATCAAGGCTTCGTATGACGCCGATGTCACCGATGAGTTCATCAAGCCCATAGTGATTACCGGAGCCGACGGGAAGCCCCTCGCCAAGGTTGAGGCCGGCGACACCGTCATTTTCTACAACTTCCGCAACGACCGCGCCCGCGAAATCACCAATGTCCTCACGCAGAACGACATGCCCGAGGCCGGTATGCACACGCTGCCCCTCTACTACTGCACGCTTACTCCCTACGATGCTTCGTTCAAGGGCCTGCACATCCTCTTCGACAAGGAAGAGGTTGCCGATACCCTCGGTGAGACCATCTCGAAGGCTGGCCTGAGGCAGTTGCGCATAGCGGAGACCGAGAAATACGCCCATGTGACCTTCTTCTTCAACGGTGGCCGCGAGACCCCGTTCGAGGGCGAGGACCGCATACTGGTGAATTCTCCCAAGGTCGCGACCTACGACCTTCGCCCCGAGATGAGCGCCGTCGAGGTAACCGACAAACTCTGCGACGCTATACGCAGCGAGCAGGAGGACCTGATTATCCTCAACTACGCCAACGGCGACATGGTAGGCCATACAGGAGTCTATAAGGCTATCTGCAACGCTGTCGGATGTATCGACGGATGCGTTGAGACCACTGTCACCTGCGCTCTCAACCACGGCTATGTGGTGCTGCTTACCGCAGATCACGGCAACGCCGACTACGCTGTCAACGAGGATGGTTCGCCCAACACGGCCCATTCGCTCAATGTGGTGCAGTTCATAGTGATAGGTGCAGGCGATGAGGTCAAGGAGGTTAAGGACGGAGCTCTCTGCAATGTGGCTCCTACCATCCTCAAGCTTATGGGCATTCCTCAGCCCGCAGCGATGACAGCCGAGCCTCTGGTATAATGCTCTATCGCGTCGAGCCTATACTTCGCCCCATGGTATGGGGCTCCGAACTCTGGGTGCTCTCCGGCTACAAGGACCGTCTGTCCGTCATAGCGGAGGGCCCCTGCAAGGGTATGAATATCAATGAGCTGGTCGCACGCGAGAAGGAGCGTCTGCTCGGCCGCAAGGTATATGAGCGCACCGGGGACGAATTCCCTCTGCTCGTGAAGTTCCTTGATGTCCATGCTCCGCTCAGCATACAGGTACATCCTTCGGAAGAGTTCGCCCAGACCCGCCAGGGGCTGCACGGCAAGACCGAGATGTGGTATGTGATACGGGCTGAGAAGGACGCACAGCTGTATGCCGGGATGTCCAGTGAGATTACACCGGACGAGTTCGTCCGCCGTTCGCTGGACGGCACCGTAACCGACGTGCTGGCTCGCCACGATATTAAGGCGGGCGACGTGTTTTTCATCCCTACAGGCCGCGTCCATGCTCTGCTCGAAGGCAGCTACATAGCTGAGATCCAGCAGACTTCGGATTCAACATACCGTATCTGGGACTATAACCGTCCCGGCCTCGATGGCAAACCTCGCGAGCTTCATACCGAGCTTGCAAAGGATGCCATTGATTACAAGGTGTATCCGGACTACCGCACTCATTACGAGCCCCGTCCCGATGCGGAGGTACCCCTTGTTAGCTGCGAGTATTTCAGTACTTCGCTCCTTGACCTGCATGGCCGCTTCGACATGGACCTCAGCTCTATTGACAGCTTCGTTATCCTTATGGGTCTCGAAGGTTCGGGTGAGGTGGAGTGCGGAGGCGTGGCTATGAATCTGGCCGCTGACGGTTGCCTGCTGGTCCCCGCCTGCGCCGACGGAGTAAGCATTACTCCCGGCCCCGACGGCCTTAAACTGCTTAGCTGCTGCGTACTGTGAAGAAGAAAAACGCCAAACATCTCCCGAGTAAACGTGTGAACCGGGGCCGCAAGGCCTCGCAGGCCGTCAATCTCGAATACACCGGCCAGGTGATGATGACCCGCGACGGGTCCGTGTTCGTGCGCATAGAGGGGCAGACTGACGATGTGTTCGTCAAGAATTCCCGCACCCGCAACGCCCTTGACGGTGATACGGTGAGAGTGGTCGTGACTTCCCGCGGAGGCGACGGACGCAAGCGCGAGGGTAAGATCATTGAAGTCCTGGAGCGCTCGGGCCGCCAGTTCGTAGGCATACTGCATACAGTAGGCGCTCAGGCATGGGTGCTGGTGCAGAGCCGCTATATGCCTTATGACATTGAGGTCGATGCCGAGGAGGCTGCGGCCATGGGCGCGAAACGCGGGATGAAGGTGGCGGCGGTTGCGGATGGATGGCACCGGGGCGAAGCCGGTCCTTACGGCCACCTGGTGGACGTCCTCGGCGAGCCCGGGGCCAACGAGACCGAGATGCACGCCATACTCGCGGAGTTCGGACTGCCGTACCGCTTCCCTGAGGAAGTGGACAACGCGGCTGACGCCATTTCCGAAGAGATAGGTCCCGCGGAGCTCAAGGGCCGCAAGGATTTCCGCGATACCCTGACTTTCACCATAGACCCCGCCGATGCCAAGGACTTCGACGATGCGCTCTCCTTCAAGACTCTGCCTTCTGGTAACTACGAGGTCGGAGTACACATAGCGGATGTCTCCTGGTACGTAAGGCCTGGGACCGCAGTGGACAGGGAAGCCCGCGAGAGGGGCACTTCTGTCTATCTCGTGGACAGGACCGTCCCGATGCTCCCCGAGAAACTCTCCAACAAGCTCTGCTCTCTCCGTCCCGGGGAGGACAAGCTCACTTTCTCCGTAGTGTTTGAGATTACTCCCAAGGGTGAAATCCGCAAGCGCTGGATAGGCCGTACGGTAATCTGCTCCGACTTCCGCCTGGACTATGAAGAAGCCCAGAAGATTATAATGGAGGGTGACCCCGAGAAACCTCTGGATCAGGCGCTCCAGACTCTCTGGGGCCTTGCGGACATATATCGCAAGGCTGCCGCCAAAGCCGGAGCCATAGACTTCGACCGTCCGGAGATGAAGGTTGAGGTTGACTCCGACGGCCGCCCCGTCAATGTATATGAGAAGGTATCCGTAGAGTCCAACTGGCTGATAGAGCAGTTCATGCTCCTTGCCAACAGGACCGTGGCTGAGTTTGTCGCCACCGGCGGCAAGATGAACGGAGTAGCGGCCCGGGATGCCAAACCCATGGTGTACCGCGTCCACGGCGAGCCCAATTCGGAGAAACTAGCCCGTCTGGCGCTTTTCTCCCGCAGCTTCGGCTACCGCTTCGGTGAGGAGCTCGAAGGCCGTGCCGCCGCCCGCAATATCCAGAAACTGCTCGCATCCGCCGAAGGCAAGCCCGAGCTTCCCGCATTCCAGGACATAGCCCTGCGGAGCATGGCTAAGGCCTTCTACAGCACCGACAACATCGGCCATTACGGACTTGCTTACAAGTTCTACACTCATTTCACTTCGCCCATACGGCGTTATCCCGATACCATGGTACACCGCCTCCTGGAGCAGTACCTCGCCGGAGGCAAGGGCCCTGACCGTCACAAGCTGGAGGAGGAGTGCGTACATGCATCCGAGCGCGAGGTGCTCGCGGCTGATGCAGAGCGCACCAGCGTGAAGTACAAGCTGGTAGAGTATATGATGGACAAGGTGGGCCTCGAATTCGACGGCCACATCTCGGGCATGACGGAGTGGGGTATGTACGTGGAGATTGAGCCTACCAAGATAGAAGGCATGGTGGCCCTGAGGGAGATACGCTCCGATTTCTACGACTTCGACGAGGACCGTTACCGCCTCATAGGCCGCCGCAGCCGCCACATACTGCGTCTCGGCGACCCCGTGCGCATCAGGGTCAAGTCAGCCAATCTGGAGCAGAGGCTCCTTGATTTCGAACTAATAGAATCCCATGACTCTGCAGGCAACCGTCGTTAAGAATGCCGGGAGCCATTATCTCCTGAGCCCCCTGCCCCGATGGGAACCTTTCCCCGCGGTGCTCCGCGGACGTGTGCGCCTTGCGCGCAGCAGCTCCACCAATCCGGTTGCGGTAGGGGACAGGGTGCTCTGCGATATGCCCGAGGAGGTGTCCGAGCAGAATCCAGCTGTAATTTCTCAGGTGCTGGAGCGCAACAACTACCTCATCCGCCGCTCCACCAACCTTTCGCGCACTTCGCATGTGATAGCGGCCAATCTGGACAGGGTGATCGTTGTGACTTCGCTGCTGTTTCCGGAGATCAAGCTGCCTTTCCTTGACCGTATCCTCGTTACCTGCGGGGTGTATGGCATCCCGGCTGTGATAGTGCTCTCTAAGGTGGATATGTATAGGACTGAGATTCCCGAAGATGTGGCCCGTTTCCATAAGATTTACGAAGGCGCCGGCTTCCGCGTGATTGAGACTTCTACCATGACCGGTGAGGGAGTCCGGGAGCTGCGCAATCTGCTCTCGGAGGGACTCAGCCTGCTGTCCGGCGAATCCGGAGTGGGGAAGTCCTCGCTGATCCATGCCGTGGACCCTGCTCTCAATCCCAAGGTAGGCCGCATCTCAGACTACCACCTGCAGGGCCGTCACACTACCTCGCTCTACGAGATGTATCCCCTCTCCGGAGGCGGGTACCTAATTGACTCCCCGGGACTGCGCGGCTTCGGCCTCGTAGACCTTGATAAGGAGGAGATCTACAAGTATTTCCCTGAGATGCTCACGGCCTCGGAGGGCTGCCGCTTCACCCCATGCACGCATACGCATGAGCCCGGTTGCGCGGTCAAGGCGGCGCTCGAAAGCGGAGCCGTCAGCCCCGAGCGCTACAACTCCTATCTCGGTATGCTCGAAGAAGATACAAAGTTCAGACAATGATATCCGAATCCGTAATTGAATCCACGGTCGCGAAGTTGTTCGCGCAGTTCCCCTTCCCCGCGGAGCCCTCAGGTCTCTATGACCCGCTGCGCTATATGATTGAGCTGGGAGGCAAGCACATACGCCCGCATCTCTGTCTCACGACCTATGCCCTTTTCAGGGACAATATAGATGACAGCGTGCTCCAGCCGGCTGCGGCACTGGAGCTCTTCCACACCTTCACCCTATTTCATGACGACATAATGGACCGTTCGCCCCTGCGTCGCGGCAAGCCGTCGGTATGGGCCAAGTGGGGTGAGGATACGGCCATCCTGTCCGGCGATGTGATGCTGATTGAGGCTTACAAGCATCTGGAGAAGGCTCCCCAGAGGGTGCTGCCCGCACTTTTGAATCTGTTCTCAACCACTGCATCGGAAGTCTGCGAGGGCCAGCAGCTGGATATGGATTTCGAGTCCGTGGAGAGTGTCTCCATGGAGGATTACGAGAGGATGATAGGCCTTAAGACAGCGGTGCTCATAGCCTGCTCGGCCAAGTTCGGGGCGCTTCTTGCAGGAGTGAGCCAGCGTCAGGCCGACGCCCTGTACCGCTATGGATATGAGCTTGGCATGGCTTTCCAGATAGCCGACGATTTCCTGGATGTCTATGGCGACGAGAAGACTTTCGGCAAGCCAATAGGCGGCGATATAGTCAATGCCAAGAAGAGCTGGCTGCTTACCTGCGCCCAGCATAAGTCCGAGTTTGCCTCCGAGCTTGCGGCAGCTATGGCCATCCCCGTCGATACTCCTGAGGGACGCTCGCGAAGGATCTCCGCGGTGCGTGACATATACGACCGTGCCGGAGTGGCCCAGGAGGCTAAAGAGGCTATTCTTTCATTCAATTCCCGTGCGCTCGAAGCGGTACAGTCTTTGCGTCTCGGCAAGGTGCGCCGCGCACTGCTTCAGCGTTTTGCGGATAGACTTATAGGACGTGCAAAGTAAGGATCTCGAGATAATGGCCCCCGCCGGGGGTTTTGACTGCCTGCGTGCCGCCATACAGGGCGGTGCGGATTCGGTATATTTCGGAGTCGGACGTCTCAATATGCGTTCGCACTCCGCCGGCAATTTCACTGTAGAGGATCTCCCGGAGGTGGCCCGCATCTGCCGCGAAGCCGGGATCAAGAGTTACCTTACATTGAATATAGTATTGTATGACGGCGACCTCTCTGCCATGCGCGAGCTGCTGCTTGCGGTGCGTGAGGCGGGCATCTCTGCTGTGATTGCCTCCGACATAGCCGCTGTGCAGTGCTGCCGCGAGCTGGGCATAGAGGTGCACGCTTCCACCCAGCTCAATATTTCTAATCTGGAGGCGGTGCGCTTCTGGGCTCAGTGGTGTGACGTGATGGTGCTTGCACGCGAGCTAAGCCTTGACCAGGTGCGCGAAATCTGCGCAGGTATAGCCTCCGAAGGCATCTGCGGCCCTTCTGGGGAGCCGGTAAGGATAGAGATGTTCGCCCATGGAGCCCTCTGCATGGCTATTTCGGGGAAATGTTACCTGAGCCTGCATGCCGCCGGAGCCGCTGCCAACCGCGGCGAATGCATGCAGATATGCCGCCGGGGCTATGAGGTGACCGACCTTGAGACCGGTTACAAGCTTGCGATTGACAACAAATATATAATGTCACCCAAGGACCTCTGCACTGTGGAGTTCATGGACAAGATGGTGGATGCGGGCGTGCGGGTGTTCAAGATAGAGGGTCGCGCACGCAGTGCTGACTATGTGCTGCACACCGCATCCTGCTACCGTCGTGCTGCAGATGCAGTAGCAGATGGGAGCTTTACTCCGGAGCTAGCGGCTTCCCTCAAGGAAGAGCTGTCGATGGTATTCAACCGAGGATTCTGGGACGGCTACTATCAGGGAGCACGCCTTGGGGAGTGGAGCGATGTGTATGGCAGTCACGCAACCCGCCGCAAGGTCTACATAGGTCGCGTTACTAACTGGTTCGACCGTATAGGTGTCGCGGAAATCACCGCTGAGACGGCCCCGCTGCATCAGGGCGATACCCTTATGGTGATAGGTGCGACAACTGGTGTGGCGGAGTTCCCTGCGGATGATATCAGGATAGATTTCGGCAGCGTGCCCGAAGCCCCAAAGGGCTCGCGCTGCTCGGTTAAATCCCCGGTCAAGCTTCACCGGGGCGACAAAGTGTATATATGGCAAGAAAACTGATACTTACCCTGGCCATTGCGGCCGCGGTGTGCTCCGCAGCTTCGGCGCAGTCCACACCCTTTAACCTCGCCCGCTGGGTCGAGATACAGAATGCCCTGCTTAAGGAGCTCAACCGCTCGTATGTGGATTCCCTGCCGGTTGACAGGATGGAGCTGGCCGGGATTGACGCGATGCTTGACAATCTCGACCCCTACACCGTCTATATCCCCGAAGAAGAGACGGAGGACCTCGAAATGATGCTCAGCCGTACCTACGGCGGCCTGGGCGCAGTGATTTTCAAGCCTGAAAAGGACGGACCGCTCTTTATCACCGAGCCTTACAAAGGATCCCCTGCAGAGCTGCACGGGATACGCTGCGGCGATGAGGTGCTCTCAATTGACGGTACCGATGTGCACGGGCTCACAAGTGCCGAATGCAGCAGCCGTATGAGGGGCAAGCCGGGCACCGAACTGGTGCTCAGGGTAAAGCGCGTATATACCGGAGTTGAGGAGGAGCTGCACATTATCCGTCAGAAGATTCAGCTGCCGGTGGTCGAGTATTCCGGGATGATTACCCCTAAAGTCGGTTATATCTGCCAAACCGGATTCACTGAAGGTGTATCAGATCAGATTCGCAAGGCGGTAGTGGATCTCAAGGCGGCAGGCATGGACACTCTGGTGCTGGACCTTCGTTCCAACGGCGGCGGCATCCTCCAGGAGGCGGTCAAGATAGTTTCGCTCTTTGTCCCCCGTGGCTCCCTGGTGGTGTCCGTGAGGGGTCCGCACGAGTCGCAGGATTACAGGACTGTGACGGCTCCGTTGGATACCAAGCTTCCTCTGATAGTGTTGGTGGATGCATATTCAGCTTCGGCATCGGAGATCGTTGCCGGAGCCCTGCAGGACATGGACCGCGCCACCATCATGGGGCAGCGCAGCTATGGCAAGGGCCTTGTACAGAGTCTTCGTCCCATGCCCTACAAAGGTCAGCTCAAGCTCACTACTGCCAAATATTACACGCCTTCCGGACGCTGCGTTCAGGCAATAGACTATTCCAATCGCCGCGAGGACGGGAGTGTAGACTACGTGCCGGATTCCCTCACGCATGAGTTCCGTACAGCCCGCGGGCGCATCGTCAAGGACGGAGGCGGTATTACTCCGGATGTCAAGATTGACGAGGCCGAGTACAGCCGTCCCACGCGTGCCGTAGTGCTCAGTGGTGTAGTCGAGGAATACGCTTTCCGCTATGTTTGCGAGCATGAGGCTATTGCCCCGGCTGCGGAGTTCCGTTTCGAGGACTATGACGATTTCGTCGCCTTTGCCGCCGGCAAGGATTTCGACTACCGTTCCGAGGCGTTGACATACTTTGACAGGATGGTATCCGAGCTTGACAAGGACGGTCTGCATGACACCATGGCTGAGCAGGTTGCGGCGATGCGCTCCGAGCCAAGATCGGAAGAGCGTCGTGTAGGGAAAGAGTGTTCGATATCGTGGGGTTGT
>CAMZEI010000051.1 GCA_947305815.1 uncultured Bacteroidales bacterium
GCCGTTCAACTTGTTTAAGTGGCTGTATTTCAGTCAGTTAATTGACTTAATATTCTTCCTCGTTAAAGAAGAAGTCTTCTTTGGTGGGATAGTCGGGCCAGATGTCCTCTATCGTTTCGTAGATTTCACCGTCGTCTTCGAGCTCCTGGAGGTTCTCCATGACCTCTTCGGGAGCGCCGGAGCGGTTGGCGTAGTCAATAAGTTCGTCTTTGGTTGCCGGCCACGGAGCGTCGTCCAGGCTGCTGGCTAATTCAAGTGTCCAAAACATGGCATAATTATTTAGGCCGCAAATATAGACAATTTTGCTAATTTTGCACCATGGCTTACAAAAGAGTTGACGAATATGACGCAGATGTGACGAAGGAACTCTCCGGCCATGTCCGGGAGATACTCCGTCTGATAGGTGAAAATCCTGAGAGAGAGGGACTTGTCAAGACCCCCGAGAGGGTCGCCAAAGCCCTCCAGTTCCTCACCAAGGGGAGCACGGAGGACGGCGTGGAGATCATCCGCAGCGCCATGTTCGAGGAGCAGTACCGGCAGATGGTGCTGGTGCGCGACATCGAGCTCTACAGCATCTGCGAGCACCACATGATGCCGTTCATCGGCAAGTGCCACGTCGCATACATCCCGGACGGCTACATCACCGGCCTCAGCAAGATTGCCCGCGTCGTGGAGACCTTCGCCCGCCGCCTGCAGGTGCAGGAGAGGCTCACCGTCCAGATACGCGACTGCATCCAGGAGGCACTCCATCCCCTCGGCGTCGCCGTCGTCATCGAAGCCAGCCATACCTGCATGCAGCTGCGCGGCGTCGAGAAGTCCAACGCCATCACCACCACCTCCGCGTTCAGCGGCGCCTTCCTCAGCTCCGCCCGCACCCGCAACGAATTCCTCAACCTGATAAAGTAAATCTTGGCTTCGTACCTTTTCGATTCTACCATTTCTGATGCGCTTGTACGCACGTACTCTGGTGTGTTTCTTTACCTCCACTCTAATGGAGACAAGAACTCTTTTGGGTTGATTTCTTCTTTTCATGATTCAATTATTATTAGACTTGTAAGAAACGACCTCCTAGATTCAGTACCTCTCCCCGGTTAATGGTCTTTTGAGAAAGAAAACAGACATCCATTTAGAGGCTAGATGTCTGTTTTATTGGTGTCCAATAATAGTCATGAATCATGACATCACAAAGGTAGAATATTATTCTTGTTTTCCAAACACTTTTCTGTTCGGTAAGAAAATTCGGGTTGGCAAATAGACGGAAGTTGTTTCCCGTCCGGCGGCTCCGCGAGCTAGAAGGAACTGCTCACCTCGCCGCGTCCGAGAACAACTTCCTGCTCTTATGGCGTTTTTACCGTTTTTCGTAAACAGCTGATTATCCGTCAATTACAAAAATGCCATTGGGCAAATGCCCTATGGCAAAACTGTAATGCATTAACTATTAGTTACTTGCAAAAAACGCTACTTATACAGGAACCTCTTGATGGACATTTTCGGGGTCTTCTCGAAGGGAGCGTCAACGACCTCGACCTTGGAGATCTTGGAGTAGTTGGGCAGGACCCTGTTGGCGCCGTCTCCGATCTTGCCGGGGATCTCTGCAATCGCTTCGGCGTCAAGTCCGGACTTACTGATAGCATCATTGTCGAGATAGACGAGGGCGACTATCTTGCCGCCGCGGTCCACGACTACGGACTCGATTACGAAGGGCTGGTTGTTCACCACGGTCTCGAGTTCCTCGGGATAGATGTTCTGGCCGGAGGAGCTGAGGATCATGTTCTTGGAGCGGCCGCGGATGAAGATGTTGCCGTTTGCATCCATGACGCCGAGGTCACCGGTGCGGAGCCAACCGTCTGCGGTGAATGCGTTGGCGGTAGCCTCTTCGTTCTTGAAATAACCCTTGGTTATATTGTCACCCCTTGCCTGGATCTCGCCGACCACGTGCTGGGGATCTTCGGAATCGATACGGATCTCGGTGATGTCAACAGCCCTTCCGCAGGAGCCGGGGATGTAGGTGCGCCAGGGAGCGTATGCCATCAGAGGGCAGCCTTCGGTCATGCCGTAGCCGACTGTGTAGGGGAACTTGATCTTGTGGAACAGGCGATCCACCTCAGGGTTCAGAGCGGCGCCGCCCATGATGTACTCGGTGACCTTGCCGCCGAACGCCTCGTGCAGGCCTTCGCGTACCTTCTTAAATATAAGCTGGTTGATACCGGGAATCTTGGAGAGAATCTTGACGGCGGGCTTGTCGAGGGTGGGCTTGAGCTTGCTCTTGTAAATCTTCTCCATCACAAGAGGCACGGTGACAAGCAGGTAGGGCTTCACATCAGCGAACGCCTTGAGCAGTGTTGCGGGCGTAGGAGCCTTGCCCAGCCAGTAGATGGAAGTGCCGTTGCAGAGAGGATAGATGAACTCGATCACCAGACCGTACATGTGGGCCATAGGGAGCATTGAGACCATCTTGTCACCTGCGGGCATGTAGCGCTGGTCGAAGTCCACGTTGGCGCTGAAATTACGGTAGGTAAGCATGACGCCCTTGGGATCTCCGGTGGAGCCTGAGGTATAGTTGATGGTGGACAGGTTGTCCATGTTGTCGGTGGGGAATACCACATCGTCGGGGCCGTAGCCGTTGGACCACTTGGCGGCAAAGAGCTCGTCCATGGTGTTGTAGATGTCAAGGGTCTTCTGGTCCACTGTCCAGAGGGCCTTCCAGGTATCGACGTCAACCACGAGCCTGAGGCCGGGCATATCCTTGGGATCCATCTGAGCCCACTTGTCGGCGTTGGTGAACAGCGCGATGCTCTCGGAGTGGCTCACGAGGAAGGATGCGTTGGCAGGGGTGAAGTCCGCGAGGATGGGGACTATCACGGTCTCGTAAGTGTTGACGGTGAGGTAGGACATACCCCAGCGGGCGCCGTTGCGGGCGTAGAGGGCTATCTTCTCTCCCTTCTGGAATCCGAGCTTCTCGAATACGAGGTGGAACTTCTCTATGCGTATTGCCATCTGGCCATAAGTGAACGAATCACCGCCGATGGTATTGAGGGCCGTCTTATTCCAGTACTTACGGGTGGCGGCCTGAAGGCTTGCAAGATAATGCGGATACTTTTCCATGTGTGTTTTGAGTTTAGTGGCGCAAATGTAAGCCAATCACGCGTGTATGTGACAATTATTTATCATATTTGTGGTCTAAAACTCTTATTTGTGGCGAAACCAATAGTAGCACTCATCTATGATTTTGACGGGACCCTGTCTCCCGGCAACATGCAGGAGTTCGGATTCATCCAGGCGGTGGGCAAGACCAAGGAGGAATTCTGGGCCCTGAGCAACGACCTTGCAATCGACCAGGACGCGAGCAACGTCCTCTCATATATGAAGATGATGTATGACGAGGCCCTGGCCTCCGGCATGAGCCTTGACCGCGAGCGCCTGCGCGCCTTCGGACATGACGTGGAGCTCTATCCCGGCGTGAAGGAGTGGTTCGCCCTGGTGAACGACTACGGCGCCCGCCACGGGGTCAAGGTGGAGCACTACATCAACTCCAGCGGTCTCAAGGAGATCATCGAAGGAAGCCCCATCGCTGATGAGTTCAAGCACGTCTTCGCAGGTACCTTTATATATGACAAGGAGGGCAAGGCCGTCTGGCCCGGCATCGCGGTAGATTACACGGCCAAGACCCAGTTCCTCTTCAAAATCAACAAGGGCATCTTCTCCTCGCAGGACACCCGCATGGTCAACTCGTCGGTGGCCGAGGACAAGAAGCGCATCCCCTTCACCAATATGATATATCTGGGCGACGGAGAGACCGATGTCCCCTGCATGAAGATAGTGCAGATGTTCGGAGGGCACGCCATCGCGGTCTATGCAGCCGGCAACGACAAGAAGGAGCGCGTCGCCGCCAAGCTCAAGCGTCAGGGACGCGTCGGGTTCACCGCCCCCGCTGACTACACCGCCGGCTCCCGCGCTTTCGGCATCGTCTCCGCCATCATCGACAAAATCGCCGCCGACTGGCAGCTCGCACAGCTCTCGAAGTAGATTCCGAGTCGCGCTTCGCTTGCCCGGAATGACGCGACCGTTTTTCGCAAATTATTAATATATAAATACTTACAAATAATGCATAGGGGAAATGCCCTATGCGTTTTTTGTAATTCCCGGGTAATCAACAGCATACAAAAAACGGCGTAATTCCATGACATTTTGTCAATGGAATATCTTTTGAGAGATCCGCTCTCGTTAAACGATAATTATAAAAAGGTATATACTATGGCAACTAAATCACTCAAGGGACAGATTGGTGTGACAACCGACAATATCTTCCCGGTAATCAAACAGTTCCTCTACAGTGACAAGGAGATATTCCTCCGCGAACTCGTGGCAAATGCAGTCGATGCGACCCGCAAGCTGCAGGCACTCGCACAGAGCGGGGAGCCCGTGGGACCCGCCGAAGACCTCAAGGTCCGCGTCGAGCTCGACGAGAAGAAGAAAGTCCTGAGCATCACCGACTCCGGCATAGGCATGACTGAGGAGGAAGTGGACAAGTACATCAACCAGATAGCTTTTTCCTCCGCAGGAGAGTTCCTCGACAAATACAAGGACCAGATAGGCAGCATCATAGGCCACTTCGGCCTGGGCTTCTATTCGGCTTTCATGGTCTCCAAGAAGGTCACCATCGACACCCTCAGCTGGAAGGAAGGTGCAAAGGCCGTGAAGTGGTCCTGCGACGGCTCCCCGGAGTACAGCATCGAGGAAGGCAAGCGCACCGAGAGGGGTACCACCGTGACCCTGTATCTGGACGATGACTCCGAAGAGTACGCCGCCAAGGGCCGCATCGAGCAGCTCCTCGGCAAATACTGCAAGTTCATGCCAGTGCCCGTAGTGTTTGGCAAGAAGACCGAGTGGAAGGACGGCAAGAGCGTGGAGACCGACGAGGACAACGTCGTCAACGACATCGAGCCCATCTGGACTAAGTCCCCTGCGGAGCTTAAGGACGAGGACTATCTGAAGTTCTACCACGCCCTCTACCCCATGGACGAGGACCCTATGTTCTGGATACACCTCAACGTCGATTACCCCTTCACCCTAACGGGAGTACTCTACTTCCCCAGGATCAAGGAGCGCATGGCCATCGACAAGAACAAGATCCAGCTCTACTGCAACCAGATGTTCGTGACCGACCATGTGGACAACATAGTGCCTGACTTCCTCACCCTGCTGCACGGCGTGATCGACTCCCCCGACATCCCTCTGAATGTGAGCCGCAGCTACCTGCAGAGCGATGCCAATGTCAAGAAAATCAGTACCTACATCACCAAGAAGGTGGCAGACCGCCTGGAGGAGATATTCAAGGAGCAGCGCAGCCAGCTGGAGGAGAAGTGGGACAATATCAAGCTCTTTATCGAGTACGGCATGCTGAGCGACGAGAAATTCTGCGAGAGGGCCATGGAGTTCGCCCTCATGAAGAACACCGACGGCAAGTATTTCAGCCTCGCTGACTACCGCACCGCCATCGAGCCTGCCCAGACCGACAAGGACAAGAAGGTCGTGTACCTCTACGCCACCGACACCGAGGGACAGTACGCTTATATCGAGGCGGCCAAGAACCAGGGCTACGACGTGCTCCTTATGGACTGCGACCTGGACAGCCACTTCGTCAACCTGCTCGAATCCAAGCTGGGGGACGCCCGCTTCGCCCGCGTGGACTCCGACAGCGCCGACCGCCTGATACCCAAGGAGGAAAAGCTCAAGCCCGAGATGTCCGACGATGACAAGAAGGCTCTCGACGAGCTGTTCAAGGCTGTACTTCCCGAAGGTACCGACTGGATGGTGCAGGCCGAGAACCTCGGCGAGACCGCGGCTCCTATCCTGATCACCCGCAGCGAGTTCATGCGCCGCTACCGCGAGATGTCCTCGCTGGGTGGAGGGATGAACTTCTACGGCACCCTGCCGGAGAGCTACAACCTCGTCGTGAACATGGAGAATCCCGTCATCGCCAAGATTTGGGAGGAGCGCGACAAGGACAGCGCCCTCCTGCATCAGGCTGTGGATCTGGCACTTCTGGGGAGCGGCCTGCTCAAGGGCAAGGCCCTCGCGGAGTTCATCTCCCGAAGCCAGGAGCTGCTCGGCAAATGACGGCGCGCCCGCCTGTTGAAAACTTTTTGAAAACTTTTAATAATTAAGTGGCCGGAGTCTTGGGATTCCGGCCCTGTTTGCGTACCTTTGCACCCCGAGAAGTGTATGCCTATGTCTTTTATCGAAGATAGAATCATTTTCGAGGGACTTACTTTCGACGACGTCCTGCTCGTACCCTCTTATTCGGAAGTACTGCCCCGTGAGGTGTCCCTCAAATCCCGATTCAGTCGTCACATTTACATCGATTCGCCAATAGTATCCGCCGCAATGGATACTGTCACTGAAGCGCCGATGGCTATCGCTCTTGCTAGAGAAGGAGGCATCGGCGTTATTCATAAGAATATGAGCGCAGCGGCTCAGGCGGATGAGGTCCGAAAGGTCAAGGCCGCCGGCCCCTACAAGGTGGCTGCAGGCGTGGGTATTACCCCTGACGCCGCGCAGAGGGTGGCAGCGCTGGTGGACGCAGGAGTCGATGCAGTGGTGCTGGACTCGGCCCACGGGCACAGCAAGGGAGTGCTTGACAAACTGCGCGAGCTCAAAGCCGCATTCCCCGACCTGGATGTAGTGGTGGGCAACATAGCCACCGCCGAGGCGGCACGCGCGCTGGTCGAAGCTGGCGCAGACGCCGTCAAGGTCGGAATCGGCCCCGGCTCCATCTGCACCACCAGGATAGTCGCCGGCATAGGCGTACCTCAGGTTACTGCAATATACGAAGTGGCAAGCGCCATACGCGGCAGCGGAGTCCCCGTAATAGCTGACGGCGGCCTGCGCTACTCGGGCGACTGCGTCAAGGCCCTCGCGGCCGGCGGAGACTGCGTCATGTGCGGCTCCATGCTGGCCGGCACCGACGAAGCTCCGGGCGAGGTCGTCGAAGCTGACGGGCAGAAGTTCAAGACCTACCGCGGCATGGGCTCGCTCGACGCTATGGAGGCCGGCTCCAAGGACCGCTACTTCCAGGGCGGCACCACCGAGACCAGGAAGCTCGTCCCCGAGGGGATAGTCGGGCGCGTCGCATACAAGGGCCCCGTCGGAGAGATAATCTACCAGCTCCTCGGAGGCATACGCGCCGGCATGGGCTATGTGGGAGCGCGCGACATCGCCGCCCTGCAGCAGGCCCGCTTCACCCGCGTAACAGCCAGCGGCATGGCTGAGAGCCATCCGCACGACATAACAATCACCAAGAAAGCACCTAATTACAACAAATAAATGGCAAACACCCAGACTCAGGCAATCTACGATGCACGCACGCTCGGTAAACCCCGCATGCTGCTGCTCGGCTTCCAGCACATGTTCGCAATGTTCGGCGCAACTGTGCTCGTCCCCGCCCTCACCGGTCTTTCGGTAAGCGCTACCCTGCTATTCGCAGGCGTCGGCACCCTGCTCTTCCATTTCATCACCAAGATGAAGGTCCCCGCCTTCCTCGGCTCTTCATTTGCCTTCATAGGCGGATACGCCGCAGTTGTGGCTATGGGCGCAGCTCAGGGTCTCGACCAGGCCGCTTCCCTCCCCTACGCCTGCATCGGCGTGCTGGCAGCAGGTCTGATGTACTTCGTCCTCGCAGGTCTCTTCAAGATCTTCGGGGTCAAGAAGGTCATGCGCTACTTCCCTCCCGTGGTGACGGGCCCCATCATCATAGCGATCGGACTTACGCTGTCCGGCTCGGCCATCAACAACTGCACCACCAACTGGTGGATAGCTCTGCTGGCGGTCGCCATCATCGTGGTCTGCAACATCTGGGGCAAGAAGATGATACGCATCATCCCCGTCCTGCTCGGTGTGGTCGGCTCCTACGCGGTAGCCGCCTGCTTCGGCCTCGTGGACTTCAGCGGAGTCGCCGCAGCACCCTGGGTCGGAGCTCCCTTCCAGATGCAGAATACAGCTTTCAGCGTATTCGCCAATCCCAACTGGGGACTTGCCATCACTGCAATCATCACCATCCTGCCCATCTCGCTCGCAACCATGATCGAGCATATCGGTGACATGTGCGCAATCTCCTCGACCACAGGCATCAACTACCTCGAGGATCCGGGTCTGCACCGCACCCTGATGGGTGACGGTCTCGCCACCGCCCTGGCTTCGCTGTTCGGCGCACCCGCCAATACCACTTACGGTGAGAACACCGGCGTACTGAACATCACCAAGGTATTCGACCCGCGCGTCATCAGGATAGCCGCAGTGCTCGCAATTATCTTCTCCTTCTCGCCCAAGTTCGCGGCCGTCGTGGCAGCCATGCCCGCAGCGACCGTAGGAGGCGTCTCCATGGTCCTCTACGGTATGATCTCCGCGGTGGGCGTGCGCAACCTCGTCGAGAACAAGGTTGACCTCACGGTCTCACGCAACCTCATAATCGCCGCCATGATTCTGGTGCTTGCAATCGGCATCAACTACGGTCCCGGCAGCATCAGCTTCGCCATCGGCGGCACCTCCATATCCCTCTCCGGCCTCGCAGTGGCAGCCCTCGTGGGTATCCTGCTCAACGCATTCCTGCCCGGAAAGGACTATGAGTTCGGCACCAACCTCCGCGGCGACCTCGCAGTCAACCTCGGCGGCGCAACCCGCAACCCCAACTGGAGGGAGGAACATCCCGACCAGGCCAAGCTTTAACAGACTTTTTAACCTATTTTCAATTATATTTAACTTCTTTAACTATGCTTAAAAAAGTAATTCTCGCACTGGTGCTCGGCACCGCAGCTTTCGCAACCGCGAATGCACAGACCAACCTTCAGATGTTCTACGACCTCGGACGCGGTTATGCAACCACTACCCTCGAGGGCTTCTACGCTGACAGCTGGGGTGACACGTTCTTCTTCATCGATCACTACTATGCCACCAAGGCTGACCGCAGCGCCACCGGCGCAGGCTCCGCCATCAACGGCAGCTACTTCGAGATCGAGCGCAACCTCAACTTCTGGAAGAACACCAAACTCGCAGACCTCAGCCTGCATGTGGAGTATGACGGAGCTACCTGGGGAGCAGGTGTCGCCTGCATAGGCCTCAACTACTTCATGCACTCCAAGGACTTCAAGAACATCTACAACGTCGCCGTGATGTATGACCACCATATCGGTTACGGCAGCGCATCGGTGCCCGTAAAGTTCACCGGCGTATGGGGAATGCAGGATCTGTTCGGCGTGAAGGGTCTGCGTTTCAGCGGCTTCATTGATATCTGGGGCCTTGACAGCAGCTTCGCAGAGGGCAACACCAAGCTCACCATCCTCTCCGAGCCTCAGCTCTGGTACTGCGTTGGCCAGCACATCGGTGTCCCCAACCTCAACCTTGGCGGCGAGGTCGAGCTCTCCTACAACTTCGCAGGCAACTACGGCTTCAAGTGCCTTCCCTGCATCGGCGCAAAGTGGGTTTTCTGAGTCATAGGAGAAAGTAACAATGGCAAACTTCCTTGCTAAAGCTTTCGGGTTTGACCCCCAGCAGCACAGTGTGCGCACCGAGATCTTTGCAGGTCTCACCACTTTCCTCACGATGGCCTACATCCTGGCCGTCAACCCCGGCATCTTCAGCGCCCTTGACATGCCCGGCGGAGCAGTGTTCACAGCAACCGCCCTCGCAGCCATCGTAGGTACTCTCGTGATGGCCCTGTACGCCAAGAAGCCTTTCGCACTCGCCCCCGGCATGGGTCTGAACGCCTTCTTCGTGTTCACCGTCTGCCTCGGTATGGGCAAGCCCTGGACCTTCGCACTCACCGCAGTGCTCATTGAGGGTATCGTCTTCGTCATCCTCACCGTCACCAAGGTCCGCTCCTGGCTCGTCAACGCCCTCCCCGGTACGCTTAAGAAGGCTATCGGCGCAGGTATAGGCCTCTTCATCGCATTCATCGGTCTGCAGAACGCCGGCATCATAGTCAACAATGACGCCACCCTCGTCGGCCTCGGCCACATCACCGAAGGCACGGCTCTGCTCGGCATCATCGGCCTGTTCATCACCGCAGGTCTCGTGATGGCAAAGGTCCGCGGCGGCATCCTCTGGGGTATCCTCATCACCTCGATCATCGGCCTCTTCATCAAGGATCCCGCAACCGGCGCAGCCATCACTTCCCTGCCCAAGTCTGTGGTCTCCCTGCCTGCAAGCATAGATCCTATCTTCTGCAAGTTCGAGTGGAGCAGCATCCTGAGCTGGGACATGCTCGCAGTGGTGTTCACCTTCCTGTTCATTGATATGTTCGACACCATGGGCACCATCATCGGTGTGCACCAGGGCGCCGGCATCATCAACAAGGGTAACGAAGAGATCCCCGGCGTCGAGAAGATGTTCCTCGCCGACTCCATCGCAACCATCGCAGGCGCATGCTTCGGAACTTCCACCACCACGACCTATGTCGAGAGCGCATCCGGAGTTGGTGAAGGCGGCCGCACCGGCCTCACAGCCTTCTCCGTCGCAGTGTTCTTCGGTCTGGCCCTGTTCCTCAGCCCTATCTTCCTTGCAATCCCCAGCGCAGCAACCGCTCCCGCACTTATCATCGTCGGTGTCATGATGATGCCTTCGATCAAGACCATCCACTGGGACGACTACGCCAAGGCTATCCCTGCATTCGTGACCATCATCATGATGCCTCTTGCATACTCCATCTCCGACGGTATCCTCCTCGGTGTCATATCCTATGTAGTCTGCCACGCCGTAGCCGGCCGCTTCAAGGATATCTCCATCACCATGTGGATACTCGCAGCTCTGTTCGTCTGCAAGTACATCTTTATCTAGGGCTTTTGCTCCATTCAAGAGTAACCCTGCCCGGTAGACGGGCAGGGTTATTTTTTAGTTTTGACGGCACCGTTTTATTTGCGAATCCACTGGAAATGATTATCTTTGCGGGCTTTTGTAC
>CAMZEI010000052.1 GCA_947305815.1 uncultured Bacteroidales bacterium
TGCCCGATGGCAGCCGGGCACTGCGCTTCGAGAGGGCCGCATTCCTGGCTTTCGATCTGTTTATTCTGGGGCGTCCGGGCGCCGAGAAGGAGTACTCGGCCGAAGACATTGCAAAGGCCCGGGTCCGCTACGAGTCCATGGACGAAGCGGAGAAGGCGCTCATTACCCGCAACATGATAGCCGGTCTGCCCGGCAGCGAGGAGAGCTTCACTCTGGAGCAGTTCCAGGCGGCACTTGACCGCTACAAAGGCATAGGACCCGAAGAGCTAAGAGCCAATCTAATCTTCTTCCTGCGGCAGGTTTGCCCTGTCTGCGACGAAGTGGGCTCGCGAATGGTGATACATCCTGACGATCCGCCGTATCCAATACTCGGGCTGCCTCGCATAATGTCCACGGCTGAAGACTTCCGCAAGCTCATAGCCGCCGTCCCTAACCCCTCCAACGGCCTCAACCTCTGCACCGGTTCGCTGGGAGTGAGGGCGGACAACGACTGTCCCGCCATGATGCGAGAGTTTGGAGACAGGGTTGATTTCGTGCACCTCCGCTCAACCAAACGCGATGCCGAAGGCAACTTCTACGAAGCCAATCTGCTCGAGGGGGATGTCCCCGTCTATGAGATGATGAAGGCTATGCTGGAGGTGGAGCAGAAGCGCGGAGTGCGCATCTATCTGCGTCCCGACCACGGTCATCAGATGTGTGACGATCTGGGGCGTAAATCCAATCCGGGGTATTCCTGCTACGGACGCCTGCGCTCCCTCGCGGAGCTTCGCGGGCTGGAGCATGCCATAGCAAAGGGCATGCAGGACTAAGCCGCCTCAGGCAAGTCGGTTACCCAGAGTCCAGAACAGCCAGTTGCGCAGGCGCCTGAAGATTGACCAGCGCCGCACCTCCGCCAGGCTGACCTCCCGGCAGTTCAGCGTGTCTTTTTCAAATAGCTTCGCACATTCTCCCGCGAGCTGGGTGTCATATATCAGCACGGCGTCTTCATAATTGAGGAAGAAACTCATGTTGTCCAGATTGACCGAGCCGATGGAGACAAGATAGTCGTCCATGACAAAATACTTGGCATGGAGTATCGTACCCTGCCACTCGTAGAGCTTCACGCCCGACTCCAGCAGGCGCTTGTAGATGTGTTCGGTTATCCAGTGCGTGAGGGCGACGTCCGTCGGTCCCTGAAGCATCATACGCACATCCACTCCCCTGCGTGCAGCATCCTCTATAGCTTCAATTGTTGATTTGGGAGGACTTACATATGGACTCGCTATCCAGAAATAGCCTCTTGCGTTGGCAAGGGACCACTCGTAGCAGTCGCGGGCTGTATAGAGAGTGTCCGTCGGAGCGTCCGCATAGACCTGCAGCACCTTGTCGCGGAACCGCTGCAGCCCCGGGATTGTGTCCGTAACCGCTTCCATCGGGGCATGTACGGGGAGCGGCTCAGAGGCAGTCGAATCCCAGTTGAGCGCAATGGTGCGCTCCATGTCAGCTACCGCGGGACCAGTGACACGTATGTCGAAATCCTTCCATGACTCGAAATACTTGTCCTGGATATTGCGACCTCCCATATAGCCTATGCGGCTGTCAATAACGATTATCTTGCGATGGTCGCGCTGATTGGCGCTCACTATCCTGTTGGCTACGTAATAGGGTTTGAAAAACAATTCCGTCTGGACATCTTCGTCTATCATGAGCCTCAGGGCCTTGAGGTTCCGCGGTGTGTGGGCCTTCTTATCCACGAGGACGCGCACATCAAGGCCATCTCTCGCTTTTGCGGCCAGGGAATCCTGTATCTGAGAGCCGTAATTGTCCGCGCAGATGCGGAAATGTTCTATGTATATGGATGAATCAGCTGCGGCTACATCGCTCATCAGCAGGTCGTATTTGTCCCTGCCCTCTGTAATCAACTCCACCGAATTGCCGCTAACTGGCTTCTGGCCGGTATCCTCCTCAACGAGCGCCGCTAGAGGTAGATACTCCTGCCTTATGCCGGCATATTCAGAAGGGTCGGTCGGGTTGGGGAGTACCCGCTGGGAGAACTGACGGGGTGTCGCGCAGCCCGCCAGCAGGACAATGACGCACAACAGGAGATTCCGGGTCAAGCCCGGAATGACTATTAGAGAGCCCGGAATGACTCTAGAACCGACCGTGCGCACCGCCGCCACCGAATGATCCGCCACCGAAGCCACCAAATCCTCCGAAACCTCCGGACGAGCCTCCTCCGAAGCCGCCGAATCCTCCGAAGGAGCCAAACGACCCCGCGCCTGGAATGATTATAACCCTGCTGCGCCGGCCTCCTCCGCCTTTGCCGGAGCCACCACCGCCTTTACCCCCTTTCTTTATGACAATGAGTACGAGAATCAGGGTGAAAAGCATGTAGGCAACAAGGAAAATTAACGGCCCGTAGCCATCGTCTTCATCATCGCGGGGCTCTGAGATTTCGCCCATAGCGAGTTCCATAAGGTCGGAGCACCCTGCCACAATCGCAAGCCCGTACTTTTCATTGCGCAGATAGGGGCCCATGGTGTTGCGTATGATGCGCGATGCATGGGCATCCGTAATCGCACCTTCAAGTCCGCGGCCAACCAGTATGGCGACTTCGATGTACTTCTCGCTTCCCGCACCGCGAGCCTTGACCAGCATCAGGATGCCGTTGTTGCGGGCACTGCCTATGCCCCATTTGTTGGCGAGGGCAGTCCCGTATTCCATAATTTCGCGGCCCTCGAGAGAGGTAATGGTCACGACCGCCAGTTGGTTGGAAGTCTGGTCGTCAAACTTAACCAGCACTCTCTCCAGAGAGTCTGTCTGCCTCTGGGACAGCACACCGGCAAAGTCACAGACCAGTCGCTCCGGCACCGGGGGGTCGGGAATACCGGCCCTTGATGGTACAGCGGCCAGAAGCAGGAGGGCTGCAAGCAATCCTCCCGCGAGGCATCTGCGTCTTGCGGAAACGGTCATCGCCGTAAGCTTAGAACTCCACTACGGGAGCTTTCATCGCACTTTCGTCTGCTTCGAAATAACCCTTCTGGGCAAAGCCGAACATGCTTGCGATTATGTTGCCGGGGAAACGGCGGACAGTCATGTTGTAGTTCTTGGCCGCCTCGTTGAAAACCCTGCGTGCCTCGGCGATGCGGTTCTCGGTGCCTTCGAGCTGAGCCTGCAGGTCGAGGAAATTCTCGTTGGCCTTGAGGTCGGGATAATTCTCAACTACTGCAAGCAGGCGGTTAAGGGCAGAGCTAACTTCGCCCTGTGCCTTGTTGAAGTTGCCGATTTCTTCCTCAGAGAGCTTGCCTCCGCTGAGGCCCATAGCCTTGCCGCGGGCTTCCATCACTCCTTCCAGGGTCTGCTGCTCATGGGTTGCGTAGCCCTTGACCGTAGCGACGAGGTTGGGGATGAGGTCAGCGCGCCTCTGATAGACGTTTTCGACCTGAGACCAGGCTGTCTTGACAGCTTCGTCTCCGTTAACCAACTGATTGTAAGTCTTGATGCCCCACAGTACTACAACTGCGAGGACGGCAATAACGATTATCCAGATTTTCTTCATGGCTGAATTATTTTAACATGCAAATATAACTATTTTACATTGAAAGAGTTTCCTTAATTATTTCGGCAACCGTAGGGTGAGGGAAAATGACCTTGCCGAGCTCCGCCGCCTTGAGGGAGCGCTCTATTGCAACGCATGCGACGGGGATAATTTCGGAGCAGGGGTTTCCTATCATGTGGACTCCGAGGACTGTGCCATCGCTTCCGGAGGCGATTATCTTGCAGAGTCCCTCTCCCCTCTCGTTCTCCGCCACGAAGCGGCCAGAGTAAGCCATGGGCAGCTTCAGTACCCGGACATCCAGGCCATTTGCCGCAGCCTCTGCTTCTGTAAGTCCGACGCCGGCTACTTCGGGGTTGGTATAAACTACGCCGGGGATGGCATTGTAATGCATCTGCTCATCCTCGCCGAGGATGTCTCCGACAGCCACTTCCGCCTCATGCGAAGCTGTATGTGCAAGCATCGAGAAGCCTGTCACATCGCCTGCCGCATAGACTCCGGGGACGCTGGTGCGCATCTGCGCATCCACTTTGATACCGCAGGGGCGGCCGGCAGGAGTGACGGCGAGTTCGACACCCAGATTCTCCAGACCATAGCCATCAAGAACGGCTTTGCGGCCGGTAGATACGAGGATTCTGTCTCCGTGCACGCGGCATGTGTTGCTATCCTGGTCCTCATAGACCACGTCTCCTCCCTCAACCGAGGTCACCTTGCATCCCAGATGGAATTCGACCCCTTTCTTCTCATACTGTGCCTTCAGCATGGCGGATATTTCATCATCCATGGGGCCAAGCAGCTTGGGCATCATCTCTATGACGGTGACTTTGGAGCCGAGGGAGTTCAGAAGACTGGCGAACTCCATCCCTATCACTCCGCCGCCAATCACAACTGTCTCCGCAGGGACTTCTGTCATTGCGAGAGCTTCGCGGCTGGTGATAACCGTGGAGCCGAGACCCTCACGGAGTCCGGGGACTGGAGGGATGACGGATTCGGAACCGGTGCATAGCAGCAGATTGCGCGCTGAGAAGGTCTGCCCGCCGCAGCAAAGCTTCACGCCGCCGTCTTCGCGGCCCTCGATGAAGGCTTCTCCGCTGACGACCTCAACTCCTGCCTCGCGCATACGCACCTTGATGCCGCCTGTGAGCTTGCGGACCACCTTCTCCTTGCGCTTCATGATAGCAGGGAAGTCCGCCGCCACACCTTCGACATTTATGCCGTAGCGGTCGCCATGGCGGGCGTAGTCGAGCAACTTGGCGCTGTACAGCAGTGTCTTGGTGGGAATACATCCTTCGCCCAGGCACACTCCTCCAAGTTCTTTTTTCTCGAAAAGTATAACTTTGAGACCGGCCTTGCCGGCTTTCTCAGCTGCGGTGTACCCCCCGGGGCCACCGCCTATTATCGCCAGATCGTACATACTGCTAATTTAGTAATTATTCTTACCTTTGTGCATATGAAGATCAAGTTTATAATCGCGGCAATCGTCGCAACACTGATGGGAGCCGCAAGTCTCAGTGCCCAGACTCCCGAAGAAATAGTCAGCAAGATGTCCGAGCAGCTCGCACGCTGCGAGAAGGAAGGCGTCGAAATGGACCTTGTAATGAAGATGCCCATTATCGGCGAGATCCGCTCACACAACCTCGCTATCGGGGATAAGGTCCGCTCCGAAATCGCTTCCAAGGAGAAGAGCGTGGTCATCTGGACTGACGGCATCACTCAATGGACTTACGACAAGACCAAGGACGAGCTGACCATCGAGAGTAAGAAACCTGAGGTGAAGGAATCCTCGTCGGAGTCAAATTCAGACCTTGATATGTTTGACGGGATCACCGACGGCTACGATCTCAAGATAGAGAAGGAGGACGCCAACGCCTGGTATATCCTATGCAAAAAGTCCAAGGCAAACAAGGACAAAGACGCTCCCAAGAAGATGGACCTTGCCGTGGCAAAGGGCAGCTACCTCCCCATTTATCTGAGGATGAAGGAGTCCATGGTCACGGTCAGCCTTGAGAACGTCAAGCCCGGCGTCGCCGAAGCAGATATCACCTTCAATCCCGCCGACTATCCCAACGCAACAATAATTGATAAGAGACAGTAATATGAAACGCATCATCACCGCAATTGCAGCCGCTGCGCTGCTGCTTACGTCCATCCCCGCTTCCGCTCAGCTGGACAAACTCGCAGCAAGGGAGAGCGTGATCGAGCTTGAGACCGAATCCAACATCTTCGAGATCTTCACCATGGAAATCGAAGGCCAGAATCACTATTATCTCTCGCTTGGCAAAACCGGACTGGGCAACCATTTCATCCAGGTTAACATCGACCCTGTTTCCGAGATGTTCGTCCTCCTGGGAGATACCATTGACGAGGCCATCGAGACCATGTCCACTTTCAAGGCATGGTTCAAGGAGCCGCTTGGCAAAGTAGGACAGGTGCAGGGATGCATCTCGATGTTCATGCCCGATAAGGAAACGGAGCCCCTGGATGTCATTACGGGCAAGTTCTTACTCACCCGTTATATGGAGTTCTCCGTCGAAAGGGAAGGAGTCGTCGTAGCTTCCAACATCCACAGGGACGAGATTGGCAGCCTCCTTACCAGCCTCAAGATTGAGCGTAAGCTGCGCCCTAACAAGAAGTAGACTTCGGCAAGCCGAAAACTTCAGACAGTTCCCTCATCTGGGCTTCGGTCATCCCTTCGGGATCGAAGCCCATATTTTTTGCGGAAATGTAGATCTGAGCGGCCTTGTTGAGCACATCCACCTGGTCGAAGGCATCCATGATGTCGGTATCCACGGCGAAGACCCCGTGCTTCTCCCACATCACCACATCATAATCCTCGTCGATGGTCTTGATTGTGGCCTCGGCGAGCTCAACGCTGGACGGGAGCATGTAGGGGACAATCCCAAGCCCGCGGGGGCAGAAGGCCCTGGTCTCAGGGATCATTGACCAGAGCATGCGGGTGGCAGCATCTTTAACCATCCATTTGCGGCTGTGGGTAAGTGCCACAAGCTCAATAGGATGTGTATGCAGGGACGCCCTGTAGGGCGAGCCTTTTGCCAGGAGATAGTCATGCACGGCAAGGTGTGAGGGCAGCTCCGAAGTGGGCATCACCGGCTCATCTGCCACAATCTCGTAGTGAGCACAGTCCTCGGTTATACGGATGACTGAGCCGTTAGCCATAGGGTCGCGTGCGAGGTCGCGCATACGCCGCCCGGTCCCCTTGCAATAGAACCAGCAACCCTGCAGATGAGGGAGCTGTTTGCCTATAGGGAAGGGCCCGGCTATGGCCGGAAGGGACCTGAGGGTATCGTCCACATGTTCGGTGACATTGATTGTGATATTGCCGCCGTTGCGCTCAGCCCAGCCTTTCTGCCACAGGTATCCTGCTACCTCGGCTACTTTATCTATTTCAGCCCTGAGAGCCGGTC
Source organism: uncultured Bacteroidales bacterium (assembly GCA_947305815.1). Classification (GTDB taxonomy): domain Bacteria; phylum Bacteroidota; class Bacteroidia; order Bacteroidales; family UBA932; genus Cryptobacteroides. The sequence continues at coordinate 6,961 of CAMZEI010000052.1, forward strand.
TGTCGGTCAGAATACTCATCGTTTCGAGGTTACTTCGGCTTCGTACTTCTCAATTGCCGGGATGAAGGCTTCACCCACCGGGACGCCGTTCTTGTAATTGAAATAATCGAACACTGCGCCAAACGGCATGGTCTTGGCCTCTTCCAGGAGAGCCAGACGCTGGAAGCCCTTGCCTGCATCCTCGTACTCGCGCAGCTTGCCAAGTGGCTCCAGGAGTGCGCTCAGCAGACACTTCTGAGTTGCACGGGTGCCGATTACATAAGCGCCGATACGGTTGATGGCGGCATCGAAGTAATCCAGTCCTATGTGGCTGCGGCCCAGTGCATCGGCGCGGACAATCTCCTTGAACAGGTCCAGAATCTGGTCGTTCATGATGGTCACATGGTCTGAGTCCCAGCGTATAGGACGCGAGACGTGCAGCATGAGCTCAGGTACGAAGAGCAGAAGGCTTGCAACCATGTCAGCCACATTCTCCGTCATCTCGTAGTGGCCGGTATCGAGGGTGTACATCAGTTTGCGGGTAGCACAGTAGCCGGCTACGAAATCGTGGCTGCCGACAGTATAGCTCTCCAAGCCGATACCAAATAGCTTGGCCTCCAGGCAGGTCTTCATACCCGGAAGGTCTTCCTTCAGTATCTCGTCCAGAGACTCGGCAAATATCTCGCGGTAGCGCTTGCGCTCCACCGTCTGGTCCTTGCTGCCGTCATGGACCCAGATATTCATGATACAGGGGTCGCCCTGCGCCTTACCCATGGCATCCGCAATTCGGCGGCAGCGCTTGGTATGCTCAATCCAGAACTCGCGTATTGCGGGGTCGGGGTTACTGAGGCTCAGGTCACCGCTCTTGGGGTGTGAGAACGAAGTGGAGTTGAAGTCCAGTTTGAGTCCATGCTCCCTGGCCCAGTCAATCCAGCTCTGGAAGTGACTGACCTCCACCTGGTCGCGGTCCACTGCCTTGCCTCCGAAATCTCCGTAAATCTCGTGCAGGTTGAGACGGTGGCTGCCGGCGATAAGGCTCTTGGCAAACAGGACATCGGCGCGGACCTCATCTATATTACGGGCACGTCCGGGATAATTGCCTGTGGTCTGGATTCCTCCGGAGAGGGCCTCACCGCGCTCGAATCCGACCACATCGTCTGTCTGCCAGCAGTGCAGGGAAATGGGGGTCTTCTCGAGGATTTCGACGGCCTTGTCAGTATCTACACCGATGGCGGCATAACGCTCTCGGGCTATCTCGTAGGCTTTAAGTATCTGGGCTTCGTTCATATGGGTAAAAATGTTTTGAGTTCGAATGTTTCGGCAATCATGCGCCTGGTCTGCCAGCGGTCGGAGACAAGTCCTGCGGCCCTGGCCTGTATCATGATATTGCCTATGGCTGTCGCTTCTGTGGGGCCTGCAACTACGGGTATGCCGCAGGCATCGGCTGTCCATTGATTGAGTAGAGCGTTGGCACTGCCCCCACCTATAATGTGGAGCTTCTCAATACCAAAGGGGGCGAAACCCCTCAGCATATCCAGGACCTCCCTGTATCGGTCGGCAAGGGAGTGGTAGATGCAGCTCACTATCTGCGCATCGGTAGGAGGTTCCGGGTCAGGCCCGGAATGACTGAGGGTGCCGGCAATCGCCTCAACCATATTGGCAGGATTTGCGAAGCGGGGATCGTCCGGGTTGATGCGCCCCGGGAAGTCCTTCTCAGAGAGAGCCATCTCCTGCAGCTGGGCATAGCTGTAGTCCTTGCCGCAGGCCTTCCAGACTTTGCGACACTGCTCCAGAAGCCACATGCCGGTTATATTCTTAAGAAACCTTGTCGTCCCCTCGATGCCACCCTCGTTGGTGAAGTTGAGGCGGGCGGATTCCTCGTTGATAATGGGTGCCGGGACTTCAATGCCCATAAGGCTCCAGGTGCCGCTGGACAGGTAGGCAAACCGTTCATTCTCCGCAGGCACTGCGGCTATGGCCGATGCGGTGTCATGACCAGCAACTGCAACCACCGGGATGCCTTTATATTTCCCGATTACAACTCCTGGCTGAATGACTGGCAGCAGCACATCTGTGCGCAGGCCAAGTCGCTCAAGAAGTCCAGTATTGAACTGCCTGGAGCCCTGGTCCATCATGCCGGAGGTGGAGGCGATAGTGTATTCGCAGACCTTCTCCCCCGTGAGCATATACGACAGCAGGTCGGGGATGAAAAGGATTTTGTCCGCATGGCGCAGCGGGACAAAGCCCTCGCGTGTCTGTGCGTATAGCTGGAATACGGAGTTGAAGGGCATTATCTGTATGCCCGTAGCCGCGTAAAGCTCTTCCCTTGGGATAATCCTGTATGTCTCTTCCGGGATGCCGTCAGTGTAGGGATCACGGTATGCACGGGGGTTACCAAGCAGCGAGCCGTCTTCCGCCACGAAGCCGAAATCCACTCCCCAGGTGTCAATACCAATGGAATCGGGCATTATGCCCTTGTGCTCAAGCTCATCAAGGCACCGACGGAAATGGTCGTATATGGAGAAGATGTCCCAATAATATTTGCCACCCAGCTCAATGATTCCGCTGGGGAAACGACACACCTCCTCCATGCCGAAAGATCCATCCCCGCTGAAAGTCGCCAGCACAGCGCGGCCGCTGGTGGCGCCGCAGTCAAATGCAAGGAATCGTCTGGTCATACGACCTTCAGTCGCTCTTAATTGAGTTTAAAGACAACGGGGAACATGAAGGAAACTCTGACCGGAGAGCCGCCCTGCATACCGGGAGTCCACTTCTCGGTGCAGCTGTCCATTACGCGCAGGACTTCAGCGTCCAGCTCGGGGCTGAGGCCCTTGACTATTTCGATATCGCTCATCGAGCCGTCCTTTTCCACACAGAAACGGACGACCACTCGACCCTCTATGCCCTCCTGCTTCGCTGACTCGGGGTAAGTAACATTCTCATAGAACCATTTGGCGAATTCGTTAGCATCCCCGCCGCCGAAAGTGGGCTTAACCTCTACATCGATGAAGGTCAGCTCTTCAGCTTCCGTCTCGGGAGCTACTGCTTCGGTGTTCTCGGCCGGAGCCTCGGACTTTTTGCTTCTTTGGGAATTGCAGGCGCAGACCAGCAGGGCCACACCGGCTATCACAGCCATGGTTTTGTGCATCATAGTGAATCGTTTTTTAATTATGCGTCTTAACAAAGATAAGCATTATCTGCTTAAAATACGATAAATTGGCATTTTTTCGGATTCCTCGGACTGAAGCATTTCTCGAAAATGTGATTTATACCCAAGCCGATGTCTTTTCATAAGAGCACACCACCTTTATCTTGCTTCCCTATACTTTGTAGGTCACTACGGACGACCGCCATAAGCTAT
>CAMZEI010000053.1 GCA_947305815.1 uncultured Bacteroidales bacterium
TAAAGAGTCCGAAGATGAGGTCGCGCCGCTTCTCAAAAGACTGGCGCATCATCTCAACGCAGTCCTGAGGCCCGTCGAGGGCGGCTTCGGCGGCTTTCTGACTTACTGAGGAGGGGCAGCTGGTGTACTGACCCTGGAGCTTGAGGCAAGCCGCGGCGAGCCAGCCGGGTGCGGCCATCCAGCCTATCCTCCAGCCTGTCATGGCGTAAGCCTTGGAGACTCCGTTCACCACTGCAGTCCTCTCCTTCATGCCGGGTACTGCCGCAATCGAAGCGTGCGCCCCGCTATAGTTGATATGCTCATAGACTTCGTCGGAGATGACCATAAGCCGGGGGTGCCTCAGTATCACTTCGGCCAGAGCATTGAGCTCAGACGCGCTGTACACCGCACCGCTGGGATTGGAGGGCGTGCAGAGCACGAGCACCTTGGAGCGCGGAGTAATCACCGCTTCCAACCCTGCGGCCGTAAGCTTGAATCCGTCACGCTCCGAAGTAGCGGGGCAGACCGGCACTCCGCCTGCGAGGATGGCCATCTGAGGATAGCTCACCCAGTAGGGAGCAGGGATTATCACTTCTTCCCCGGGGTCCACCAGCGAAAGCATGGCGTTGCAGACGGACTGCTTGGCGCCGCCGGAGACCACAATCTCGCCGGGAGTGTACTGCAAGCCGTTGTCGCGCAGGTGCTTGCGGCAAATTGCCTCGCGAAGCGACATCAGTCCTGCGGCTGGAGTGTAACGTGTCCAACCTTCAGCGATAGCCCTGCAGGCGGCCTCGCGTATATGCGAAGGGGTATCGAAATCGGGCTCTCCGACCCCCAGGTTGATCACGTCCACCCCTGCGGCGACGAGTTCGAAACTGCGTGCCGACATCGCGAGGGTAGCGGAAGTGGAGAGCGAATTAATCCTCTCCGAAAGCTGAGGATGAGCCTTGTCCATAGCGGAGCAAAGATAGGGAAAAATAACTATATTTGCCCCTTACGTGTATATATAAGACAGAAGTTTATGAATGGTTTTGCACAGCGTTATGTGGATTCTTTCATGAGTGGCCTTATAGCCAGGAACCCCGGCGAAGCTGAATTCCACCAGGCGGTAGGTGAAGTCACCTCGAGCGTGGTCTCTTATCTTGAAGCATATCCCAATCTCATTGAGGAAAAGATACTTGAGCGTATAACCGAGCCCGAGAGGGTAGTGATGTTCCGCGTCCCCTGGATGGACGACCGCGGGCAGGTCCAGATTAACCGTGGCTTCCGCGTCCAGATGAACAGCGCAATAGGTCCCTACAAGGGCGGTATCCGCTTCCATCCCAGTGTTAACCTCAGCATCATGAAGTTCCTCGCTTTCGAGCAGACCTTCAAGAACGCCCTCACCACCCTCCCCATGGGTGGCGCCAAGGGTGGCTCCGACTTCAACCCCCGCGGCAAGTCCGACGCGGAGGTGATGCGCTTCTGCCAGAGCTTCATGACTGAGCTCCAGAGACATATCGGTCAGGATACCGACGTCCCCGCGGGTGACATCGGCGTAGGCGGCCGCGAAATCGGCTATCTCTTCGGTCAGTACAAGAGGCTCCGCGACGAGTTCACCGGCACCCTCACCGGCAAGGGCCTGGCGTGGGGAGGCAGTCTCCTGAGGCCCGAAGCTACCGGCTACGGCGCCTGCTATTTCGCAGAGGAGATGCTCGCAACGCGCGGCGAAGGCTTCAAGGGCAAGACCGTGGTAATCTCCGGCTCCGGCAACGTAGCGCAGCACGCAGCGGAGAAGGCCATGAGGCTCGGTGCCAAAGTGGTGACTCTCTCCGATTCGGACGGATTCATCCACGACCCGGACGGTCTGGACGAGGAGAAACTCCAGTGGGTCAAGCAGCTCAAGAACATGCGCCGCGGACGTATCAGGGAGTACGCGGACAAGTTCCCCACGGCGTCGTATTATCCCGGTCAGCGTCCCTGGGGTATAAAGTGCAACATAGCTATGCCCTGCGCCACTCAGAACGAGCTTGACGGCGATGCGGCGGCAACCCTCCTGGCAAACGGCTGCATCTGCGTAGTCGAGGGAGCCAACATGCCATCCACCCCCGAGGCAATCGCGCGATTCAAGGAGGCCCGCATACTCTACTCTCCCGGCAAGGCATCCAACGCCGGCGGCGTCGCGACTTCCGGACTTGAGATGACCCAGAACTCCGTGCGCCAGAAGTGGACAGCGGACGAGGTGGACGCACAGCTCCACAGGATAATGTCCGACATACACGCAGCCTGCGCTAAGTATGGCTCGGAAGGGGACGGCTACATAGACTATGTCAAGGGCGCGAATCTCGCCGGCTTCATCAAGGTCGCCGGTGCGATGATCGACCAGGGCCTCGTATAATATATGGATACACCGATGATGGCGCGGCGCATACGCCGCATCCTGCTGATCTGCAACAGCTACGACCGCTTCTCCCTCGAGGAGGACGGCCGCATCGAGCCCCGCATTGCGGAGGAATACGCTGACCTCAACCTCAGCAATCCTCCCATAATCCAGCGCGTGGAGACCACTGCCGACGCCCTCGCCGCCCTCGAGTCCGGCGAGCGCTTCGATCTCGTGATTACCATGTACTATGTGGGGGAGATGAGCGTATTCGAATTCGCGCAGAAAGCCAAGGAATTCGACCCGCAGATGCCTATAGTGCTGCTGTCGTCGTTCTCCAGGGAGGTGTACCGCAAGATTGAGAAAGAGGCCGCCGGCTCCGGCATCGACTACGTGTTCTGCTGGAACAACTCCACCGACCTCATAATCGCCATCATCAAGCTTCTCGAAGACCGCGTCAACGCTGACGCCGACATACTCGAATCGGGAGTTCAGGCTATCCTGCTGGTTGAGGACTCGGTGAGGTATTATTCGACTTATCTGCCCACCCTCTACAAGATAATCCTCCGCCAGAACACCGAATCCCTCGGCGACGCCCTCGGCGAGCAGCAGAAGGTTGCGCGCAAGCGCTCGCGTCCCAAGGTCCTCATGGCGACCAACTATGAGGACGCGGTGGCTCTCTATGACCGCTACAAGCGCAATCTGCTCGGAGTCATCTCCGATATCGGCTTCGTGATGAAGAGGGGAGACCCTTCGGATGAGGAGCGCAGCGACGCCGGAGTGGAGCTCTGCCGCATGGTGCGCGCCGACGACCCCCGCATGCCTTTCCTCATGCAGTCTTCGCAGAAGAGCATGAAAGCTGTCGCCCGCAGCCTCGGAGCCGGATTCATATACAAGGCGTCCAAGACCCTGGACCAGGAGATAGAGCAGTACATGGAGCGTGAGTTCGGCTTCGGCGACTTCATAGTAACCGATCACCGAAGCGGCCGTGAGATTGGACGTGCCAGTGACCTCTGCGAGTTCGAGAAGCTCGTCGCAGGCATCCCGGCGGCCGAATTCAAGCGCCTTACCGAGGGCAACTACCTCTCCAAATGGCTCTACGCCCGCGGTCTGTTCCCTCTTGGCAAGATAGTCAACCCCATACGCGGCGAGGATTACGCCGATGTCGAGTCGCATCGCCGCCACATCCTGGAGATAATCCACGATTACCGCATATCGCAGGCTCTCGGAGTGGTCGCAACCTTTGTCCCCAAGAGCTTCAACGACACCATCTGGTTCTCCCGCTTCGGCGAGGGCTCCCTTGGCGGCAAGGCGCGCGGCCTCGCGTTCCTCAACCATATCCTGCAGAAATACCAGCTCTATGATGCCTGGGAAGGAGTCCGCGTGACGGTCCCGCGCACCATGGTGATAACCTCCGACTGGTTCGACCGTTTCATACAGGACAACGGCCTGGGCTATGTGATCAACTCCGACATGAACGACGCCGAGCTCCTCTCAGAGTTCGTCGCCTCGCATCTGCCCGCCGAGCTGCTTGAGGCCCTGAGGGCCTTCGTGAGCGTGGTCCGCACGCCACTTGCCGTGCGCTCTTCGTCCCGCCTCGAGGACTCGTACCATCAGCCCTTCGCCGGAGTATATTCGACCTACATGCTGCCGGGCACCGGCAACGTGGACCAGCAGCTCCGCCTCCTGTCGAAGGCCATCGCCAGCATCTACGCCAGCGTGTTCTTCGCCTCGGCCAAGAGCTACATCGTTTCTTCGGGCAATGTGCTTGCCGAGGAGAAGATGGCTGTGGTTATAGAGGAAATCTGCGGCAGCGAGGATGGGGATTATTTCTTCCCGACCCTTTCCGGCGTAGCCCGTTCGGTCAATTTCTACCCGGTCGGTCACGAGAGGGCCGAGGATGGCATCGTGAAACTGGCCTACGGACTCGGCAAGGCTGTGGTGGACGGAGAACAGGTCCTGCGCTTCTCTCCCAAATACCCCCGCGGAGCCCTGCAGACTTCGACTCCCGAGCTCACCATGACCGACACCCAGAAGACCATGTACGCCCTCAATCCCAGACCTGAGCTGTTCAGGACCTCGGTGGATGATTCGGTCAACCTCGCGCGTCTCGAGATTTCAGACTGCACCGGCTTCCGTTCGCTGGCCTGCGTCGCGTCCACCTGGGATATGGAGAACATGCGCATGGTGGATTCCGCCATCCCTGAGGGACCGAAGTTCGTGACCTTCGCCCACATGCTCAAATACGGCACCGTACCCATAGCCGAGATTGTAGATAAACTGCTCACAATCACCAAATCCGAGATGAAGTGTGACGTGGAGCTGGAATTCGCCGCTGATGTCAGGGAAGACGGCTCCGTGCTGTTCAACGTCCTGCAGGTGAGGCCCATATCGGCCGACACCCGCTATGCCGACGTGGACTGGAGCAAGATTGACTGCAGCGGAGCTTTCCTCACTTCCGGCTGCGCCCTCGGCACCGGCTGGATCGAGGGAGTCAGGGACCTCGTGTATCTGCGCCCCGAGGCGTGGGATGTGCTGAAGACCGAAGAGATGGCCCGCGAAGTGTCGGAGCTCAACGCCTCCATGCTCGCAGCGAAACTCGACTATGTTCTGATAGGTTTCGGACGGTGGGGGAGCACAATACCCTCGCTCGGAGTCCCGGTGAAGTGGGGAGACATCTCCGAAGCCGCCGCCCTGGTAGAGTGTTCGCTCCAGAATTTCCGCGTTGACCCCAGCCAGGGCACGCATTTCTTCCAGAACCTGACGTCCTTCAATGTCGGCTATGTCTCTGTGGATCAATGGGCTCGCAGCGCCGACAGTCTGGATTTCAGCGTGCTGGACGAGATGCCTGCCGTGAAGGAGACCCGCTACCTGCGGCATGTCCGCTTCCCTGAGCCGCTGCGCATCTGTATTGACGGCAAATCCAACCGCGCTGTCATCGGAAGGTAAACAACTTTGACTCAAGGCGCCATGTATTATATATATGTACGCGCGCGAGACCTCAAAAAAGATAAATAAAATTTTTGCTTTCAATTGTAAAGCAAAAAGCCGATTTTTGTTACAATTTGATACAAAAATCACCTCACGAGGCAAGAATACTTGCGAAAATGTGGGTTTAGAAGGTCCTCCGAGTGCTCGGGGGACTTTTTAAAATATTTGGAAATCAAAAAAATAATTCGGAAATTGCGGGCTCATTGCGTTTTTGTACCCTCGCGTGCGCATGTATGCATAGTAAAAAGAGGCAATGAGCAGTGTAGAACTAGACAACAACAAGTATAGTTAGTATTAATTATTGTTTAACCTAAAAATCAGCTTATGAAAAGAATTAAGCTTTTGCTTTCGGCCATGGCTATTCTCCTTTCTGCTGCTGTCGCTTTCGGTCAGAACGTGTCCGTCAGCGGTACAGTCAAGGAAGCTAGCGGTGAAGGTGTAACCGGTGCTGCAGTGCAGCTCAAGGGTAGCACCACCGTCTATACCATGACCGACGCCACTGGCTCCTACAGCATCTCCGTACCTTCGTACGGCACGCTGGTAGTGAGTTGCATGGGCTTCAAGACGGTCGAAGTCGCCGTCGGTGGCAAGCAGCACCTCGACATTGTCCTCGAGCCTGATTCTCAGCTCCTCGAAGAGACCATCGTCGTGGCTTACGGTACTGTGAAGCGTGAAGCGGTCACCGGTTCCGTCTCCTCCGTCAAGGGTGAGACCATCGCCGCCGCTCCCGTCACTTCCGTTGACAAGGCTCTCGCCGGTAAACTCGCCGGTGTGTCCGTGTCCGCAGCTTCCGGCCAGCCCGGTGCAGTTACCCAGATCCGTATCCGTGGTAACGGTTCCATCAATGCCTCGAACGCTCCTCTGTGGGTTATCGACGGTATCCCCGTGGTTTCCGGAGACATCAGTTCTGAGACCAACCAGAACAGCACGATGACCGGCCTCAACCCCAACGATATCGAGAGCATCACCGTCCTTAAGGACGCTGCAGCAGCCGCAGCTTACGGTTCCCGTGCAGCAAACGGTGTTATCCTCGTTACCACCAAGAGCGGTAAGGAAGGCAAGACCCAGTTCAATGTCCGTGCAAAGTACGGTATCAACTGGCTGCAGCCCGACAGCGGCTTCCGCATGATGAACGCTGAAGAGCTCCTTACCTATCAGAGGGACGCTATCAGGAACGCAGGCGGTGATCCCGACGATCCCAGCGCAGGCGGTTACTATCGTCCTCTGTCCCTGCTCAACAACAAGCTTTACAATCCTCTCCATGAGTTCACCCGTCTTGGCAGGACCCAGGAGTACGAAGTCGGCGCAAACGGCGGTAACAGCCGCAGCCGTTACTACTCCTCCTTCTCCTACCAGAAGGATCAGGGTGTGTTCTACGGTGTTGATTTCCAGAAGCTTCAGGGCCGTATCAACGCTTCCTACAAGCTTCTCGACAACCTGGAGACCGGCGTGCGTTTCAACCTTGCTTTCACCAAGCAGTCTGACGTGCCTATGCAGAGCCTCTACTCCGCCAGCCCTATCTGGTCCGGTGAGACTATCCTGCCCTGGTACCCTCTGCAGGACGGCAACGGCGACTATGTAGGTAACTCTGCTGTCAACAGCGGTGAGAATGCCCGCGCAACTGCCGCATACGATGACAAGTGGGATAAGACCTATCACCTCAACGGAACGGTCAACCTCAAGTGGACCCCCATCCCTCACCTTGACATCGAGACCCGCAACTCCATCGAGTCCTTCTTCCTGAACTCCCGCGTGTACTACAACCCTAAGGCTCACGACAACGTGTATGCCAACCAGCTTGAGACCGCATACCGTCAGGTCAACCAGATCACTACCTCCAACACCATCACCTATCAGAACACTTTCGGCGGTTACCACAACCTCCGCGCTCTGGTCGGTCAGGAGGCTATGACCTTCGATTCTTACAACAACTTGCAGTATTCCCCCGTTGTTGACGCTGCTATGCCTTACCACAATTCGGCAGACCAGACCACCACTGAGATTTCTGAGAGCTTCAGCCAGGAATCCATGCTTTCATTCCTCGGAATTCTGGATTACAACTTTGACAACCGCTACTTCCTGCAGGCCAACTTCCGTCGTGACGGTAGCTCCCTGTTCGGTGCTGACAACAAGTGGGGTAACTTCTGGTCCGCTTCCGCTTCCTGGAACATCACCAACGAGAAGTTCATGAAGAGCGTCCGCGCCCTCAACCTCCTCAAGCTCCGCGCCAGCTACGGTGTCAACGGTAACAATGGTATCAGCCCCTACAAGGCTTACGGTCTGTACGGCACCTCCATCTACAACGGTGTGACCGGTTACCTCCCCAGCCAGCTTGAGAACAGGGTTCTCTCCTGGGAGCGCAACAAGACCGCCAACTTCGGACTTGATTTCGCAGCATTTGACAACCGTCTCTCCGGTAGTGTCGACGTGTACAACCGTCTGACCGTGGACATGCTCCTTACCAAGCAGATCCCTCAGACCTCCGGTTTCTCCTCCATCTTCTCCAACGTGGGATCGATGGTCAACGGCGGTGTCGAGCTCCAGCTCAACTACAACATCATCCAGACCAGCGATCTGTTCTGGTCCATCGGCGGCAACATCGCTTACAACCGCACTCAGATCCTCGAACTCGGTGGTGACGATTACATCAACGCCAACGCCGACGGTGACATCCGCTACGTTGTAGGACGCCAGCTCCGTACTTTCTACCTTGCTGACTACTACGGTGTCAACCCTACCAACGGTGAAGCTCTCTGGGTAGCCTCTATCGACGAGGAGACCGGCGAGAAGACCCTCACCAACGACTTCGCAAAGGCCCGCCGCTACTATGCAGGTTGCCCTGAGCCCAAGTTCGTGGGTGGTTTCAACACCATGCTGCAGTACGGTGGATTCTCACTCTCTGCATTCTTCGAGTTCAAGACCGGACACGACGTCCTCATCTGGAATGAGAACCACTACCTCCAGTCTGACGGTCAGCAGATGGCAATGAACCAGTTCGCTTCCGCTTCCAACTACTGGAAGTATCCCGGAGACACCGGAGTGAACCCCGCACCCGTTGCAGGTAACACTTCAAACTCCAACGACTGGGCTATCGACCGTTGGATTGAGAAGGGTGACTACCTCCGTGTTAAGGATGTAACCCTTGCTTACACTCTCCCTCAGACCCTTACCCAGAAGATCGGCATGAACAATGTTCGTTTCTATGTGAGCGGCCTTAACCTCTACTGCTTCAACGACATCAACTTCTGGGATCCCGAGCAGGGTGTCACCGGTATCACTGCCGGTCAGTATCCTATGACCAAGAGCGTTGTCGGCGGAATCGAGATAACTTTCTAAAGGAGCATGACTATGAAAAGATACATTTACGCTATAATGGCTGCTGTCCTCGTCCTCTCCGGATGTGGCAAGGACTTCCTTGAAAGAGCTCCTAAACTGTCCCAGAGTGACGTCCTCACTCTCTCTACCTTCTCCGGTGCAGACCTTGCAACCGCTGGAGCATATGGACCTCTTGCTTCTACCAGCTGGTACGGAGCCAATTTCATCCTTGCCAACGAGATGGCTACCGCCAACGGCAAGCGCTGGGGCGTCATCTTCGAGGACTATGAGTCCGGCCGTTACAAGGACGAGTACTCCGTTCTCTACACTCCCAATAGCACCAGCCCCCTCTGGGCAGCTGCATACTATGTGATTTCTGCGGCCAACAACGTACTCAACGCTTGCGAGAGCAAGGCTGAGGTTTACGCCAAGGAGGCTTCCGAGCAGGATATCAACAACATCAAGGCAGAGTGCCTCTTCCTTCGTGCATTCGCACACTTTGACCTCGTGCGTACCTACGCTATGCCTTACAACTTCTCTCAGGGTGCTGCACATCCCGGTGTCCCTTATGTCTATGTAAGTGATTCTGAGCTGAAGCCCGCTCGTGAGACCGTTGCAAAGGTCTATGAGAACATCATCGCTGACCTCCTCGAGGCAGAGACTCTCATCGATCCCGCATATGTCCGCGCAGATGTCAAGGACAAGAAGGCTGCTGTTACTCTCCAGACAATCCAGGCAATGCTTGCACGCGTGTACCTGTACAGCGAGCAGTGGCAGAAAGCTGCTGACTATGCAACCAAGGTCATCGAGTCCAAGAAGTACACCATGTGGACTGCTGCTGAAGTCAAGGACGCTGCTGTCTACGCCAAAGACGTACCCGAGGGTGGTGAGGTGATCTTCGAGATCTACTGCAACACTTCGCAGTCTTACGGTACCGGCAATGAGAATGTTTGGGGTATGACCTCTTACAATGCATACGGTGACTGCGGCGTAGCTACCGACCTGTACGACCTGTACGAGGACGGCGACGCCCGCAAGAGCTGCATCTCCGCTGACCCGGACGGCAACGCTCTCTTCACTCTCAAGTATTTCGGCAAGGGCCTCGGCTCTCTCGACGCTTCCAACATCGTCGTGCTCCGTCTCTCCGAAATGTACCTTATCCGTGCTGAAGCCGGTGTCCACGGCGCAACCGGGACCACTCCCGTCGCTGACCTCAACACCATCGCAAGCAACCGTGGCGCAACCGCCCAGCCTGCAACCCAGGAAGGTGTGTTCACCGAGCGCTGGAAGGAGTTTGCATGGGAAGGCCACCTCTGGTTCGACCTCGCCAGGACTGGCAGGGCAATGACCCGTACAGACATCGCCGGTACCGTCCCTACCAGCATCGCAGCAGGCGACTACCGTTGGGCAAGGCCTATCCCCAGGCGTGAGTTCACCGTGAACCCTAACCTTGAGCAGAACGATGGCTATTCCAAGGAATAAGGAGGAACTGA
>CAMZEI010000054.1 GCA_947305815.1 uncultured Bacteroidales bacterium
TCGCCATGTTGTCACGCAGGTAGTCGAAACCGAACTCATTGTTGGTACCGAAGGTAATGTCGCACTCGTAGGCCCTGCGGCGGGCGTCCGAGTTGGGCTGATGCTTGTCTATGCAGTCGACGCTGAGTCCGTGGAACATATACAGCGGTCCCATCCACTCGGAGTCACGCTTGGACAGGTAGTCGTTGACGGTCACGACGTGTACTCCCTTGCCCGCGAGGGCATTGAGGAACACCGGCAGGGTCGCCACGAGGGTCTTACCCTCACCGGTCGCCATCTCGGCTATCTTACCCTGGTGCAGGGCTATACCGCCGACGAGCTGGCAGTCGTAGTGGACCATCTCCCACTTGAGGTCATTGCCTCCGGCCACCCAGTGATTCTGATAGATGGCCTTGTCGCCCTCTATGCGCACGAAATCGTGATTGGTGCTGAGGTCGCGGTCGAACTGGGTAGCGGTAACCACCGTCTCGGCGTTCTGCGCGAAGCGGCGGGCGGTCGATTTGACTATTGCGAAAGCCTCGGGAAGTATCTCGCTCAGAGCCTTCTCTATGGCCTCGTCCTCGTCCTTGACGAGCTTGTCGCTCTCTGTGGCGAGGTCTTCCTTCTCCTTGATGGGTATATCCTCGACGAGCTTGGCCTTGATCTCGGCTATCCTGTCTTCGAAGGGCTTCTCGACCTCAGCAAGATGCGCGCGGAGCGCAGCGCTGTGAGCTCGCAGTTCGTCCGCCGACAGTGCGTCTATCGAAGGATAAATGGCAAGTATCTTGTCCAATATGGGTTTGACGGCTTTGAAGTCCCTGTCCTGTTTGGAACCGAAAAGCGTCTTTATTATTCCCTGTAATGTCATCAGTGCATTTTATTTCAATCTTACAAAAATAAGCCTAATTCCCGATAAAACAAATTATATACCCTGCCAAAATGTCAATAATTAGTGTTATCTTGCGTACCTCTATGCAGCATGACATCATAATACTGGGCCCGGCGCACCCCTACAGGGGTGGGATAGCGGCCTTCAACGAGCGCCTGGCAAGGGAGCTTGTCGCCGAGGGCCACCGGGTACGCATCTGGACTTTCACGCTCCAGTACCCCTCGTTCCTGTTCCCGGGCAAGACCCAGTACAGCAGCGATCCCGTCCCCGAAGGACTTGAAATTGAGCGCAGGATCAACTCCGTCAATCCCCTGAACTGGATACGCGTCGGCAGGCAGTTGCGGCGCAGCGGAGCCGATATGGTGATTGCGGCATACTGGCTCTCCTACATGGCTCCGTGCCTCGGCACCATACTCCGTATCGGACGCGTGCCCTCTGCAGGTCTGGTACACAACCTCCTCCCCCATGAGCGCAAGCCCTGGGACGTGCCCCTCGCAAAGTATTTCTGCCGCAGCGCGGACAGCTTCACGGCACTCTCCAAGTCAGTGCTCTCGGACATCGAGGCCCTGGCACCGGGCAAACCGGCGAACTTCAATCCACATCCGCTGTATGACAATTTCGGACAGGCGGTGAGCCGTCAGGAAGCTCTGAAGCATCTCGGGCTGGACTCTGAGCGCAAAGTGTTGCTGTTCTTCGGCCTGATACGCGACTACAAGGGCCTTGACTGGCTGCTCGAAGCTTTCGCCGGCCTGAAGGAGCGCAGCGCGGTGCAGCTGGTGGTAGCGGGAGAGTTCTACTCCGACTCTCAGAAATACCACGACCTGGCGGCAAAGCTGGGCATAGACGGAGAAGTTATCTGGAAGACCGGGTTCGTGCCTGACAGCGAAGTGAAATACTTCTTCTGCGCAGCCGACCTCATAGTACAGCCATACAAGAGTGCAACCCAGAGCGGGATTACGCAGATAGCATATCATTTCGAGAAACCGATGCTGGTAACCGATGTGGGAGGGCTCGCCGAGACTGTCCCCGACGGCAAGGCAGGTTATGTCGTGGAGCCCTCTCCGGATGCGGTTCGCGCCGGGATGGAACGTTTCCTCGCAGAGGGGCCGGATTTCAGCGCAGGCCTTCGGGAGACCAAGGCACGCTACTCCTGGAGCAAAATGGCTGAAGCCATACTGGGGGACAAAAAATAACCCGCCGGGAGGCGGGCCGTATGAGCAGGATAAGGGAGTCGAACCCTCCTCCTTGGCTTGGGAAGCCAATGCACTACCGATGTGCTAATCCTGCATGAGCAAGGATTGCAAAGATAGGAAATAATATCAAAGAAGGAATAATGGACTTTAAAAAAATTGCAGACAGGTACGGAGCATACGCCATCGCAGCCGTAGTGTTCGTAGCCCTCGCATTCATCTACTGCCGTCCTGAATTTAACGGCAAGACGCTCCAGCCAGGTGACAGTGTCAACGCCATATCGGCCATACAGGAAGCCGTACGCCACGATCCAGCCGAGGGCCCTTATGGCTTCTGGAACGGCTCCGTATACTCGGGTATGCCCAACTACCAGATTGGCGCAGGAGTGACCGATTCTGACAAGCTTATCGGTCCTCTCAACGGCTTCTTCCGCAAGGGCGGCTCCAGTGCATTCTGGGTGTTCATATTCTACTTCTTTGCCTTCTTCGTCCTGCTACGCTCATTCGGAGTGGGCAAATGGCTGAGTATAGCAGGCTCGATAGCGACCGCACTTTCGTCATACTTTGTAGTCATAATCGCCGCCGGGCACGGAGGCAAGACCATGTCCATAGCCTTCATAACTCTGGTGCTTGCCGGATTTTACCTGATATTCCGCCGCAAATATGTGGCGGGAGCCGTGCTCACCATGCTGTTCACGGCCGTGGGCTACACGCCCCATCCGCAGATGTCCTACTACATGTTCATGATGATAGGACTGCTGTACATCTTCGAATTCGTGCAGCATGCACGCGAGCGCAGATGGAAGGACCTCGGGATAGGGACTGCCGTATTTGCGGCCTGCGTACTTATAGGCCTCGGGACCGGAGCACCGGGTTTCCTTGCCAATATGGAATACGCCGAGCAGACCATGCGCGGCGGCCATTCGGACCTGACATCCCCCGAAGACAGCGGCGAAGAAGCTCCCTCCAAAGGCCTCAACCTGGATTACGCAACCCAGTGGAGCTACGGCATAGACGAGAGCATGACATTTATAATCCCCGGCTTCATGGGAGGCAGCAGCAACACCCATCTTGATTCCAAATCACTGCTCTACAAAGAGTTGACCTCGAATGGGGTATCCTCACGCAACGCCCGCGACTTCTGCGCCAATGTGCCTCTGTACTGGGGAGACCAGCCGTTCACGGCAGGCAACGTCTATATGGGTGCAATTGTGTGTTTCCTCTTCATACTCGGGCTGATGCTCGTAAAGGGCAGCTACAAATGGGGCCTGCTCGCGTGCACCCTATTCTCTGTGGCGTTGGCGTGGGGCTTCCACTTCATGCCGCTTACCGAGCTGTTCTTCAAGTACTTCCCCATGTACAACAAGTTCCGGGCAGTGAGTTCAATACTCGTAGTCGCGGAGGTGGCCATGCCTCTGCTGAGCTTCCTGGGACTGAAAGAGATATTCGAAGGCAAGGTGGAGAAGAAGGCCCTGCTGCGCTCGCTGTACATAGCCGCCGGTGTGACAGGAGGAATCTGTCTGTTCTTCGCCCTCTTCGGCAAGTACATGTTCAGTTTCACCTCACTCTACGATGCCAGATGGGCAGACAGCATGCCCTCATGGGCATATGACGCCATTATAGCGCAGAGGGCTGCTCTTATGACTTCCGATAGCTGGCGATCGCTCGGCTTCATAGCAGCCGCCGCGGCCGTACTCTGGCTGATGACCGCAGGCAAGCTCCGCAAGGGCGTCGCCGTCGCTGCGCTCGGAGTACTGATACTCGTGGACATGTGGCCGGTGGACAGGCGCTACTTCAGCGAGCGCGACTTCATCACGCCCCAGAGCGCCGGTGACACATTTGCCATGCAGCCCTGGGAGAAGGCTATCCTTCAGGATGACGATCCTCATTTCAGAGTATTCAACCTTGCATCCGGAGCATTCAACGAGTCCCGCACCTCATACTATCTGAAGTCTATAGGAGGCTATCACGCCGCCAAGCTTCGCCGTTATCAGGACCTGATTGACGAGCACCTGAGCAAGATGCACTGGCCCGTGATAGGCATGCTCAACGCCAAATACGTGGTCGTTCAGGGCGAAGACGGAGCACTCACGCCTCAGCTCAACCCTTACGCCCTCGGCAACGCATGGTGGGTCGGCAAGATATATGTAGCCGACAACGCCAACGACGAGAGCGATGCCCTCAACCTCATAGACGTCTCCTGCGAGGCCGTCATTGACAAGTCATTCGCGGGCTATGTGGACAATCTGGAGCCCGGCATTGCCGAAGACGCCAGCGTGCGGCTCGTCAAATACCAGCCCCGCTACATTGACTACGAGTGCAGCTCCTCTCAGCCAGGCACCCTGGTCTTCTCCGAGATTTACTACCCTTACGGCTGGAAGGCCTCGATCGACGGCGTCCCCGCGGAGCACTACAGGGCCAACTACACCCTGCGCGCCCTCAACGTCCCTGCCGGACAGCACAGCATCCACTTCGAGTTCGACCCCGACAGCGTCCGCCGCGGCAACATCATCGCGATGGTCTGCATCATCTTAATGTACCTCTTAATCGTTGTAGCCATAATCATCGGCATACGACGGCTCAAGACTCAGCACTAGCATCTGCGGGGTGCAAAATGAGGTCGTTTTGCACACGGGACGAGGTAAATGACGCTCTGGTGAGCAAATGAGGGGTGTTTTGCACACGGCGGCGGACAGCGGAGCGGAATTTGGTTGGGCCGAAAAGAAAAAAGGGCCGGCTGCATAGCAACCGGTCCTTGATTTATACCGTAACGCAAGAACGCTGATTTACTTCTTGCGAGCCTTGTACCTCTGGTAGAACTGGTCAACACGGCCGGCGGTATCGACAATCTTCATCTTGCCGGTGTAGAAGGGGTGAGAAGTATTGGAGATCTCAACCTTCACGAGAGGATATTCAACACCTTCGACAACAAGCGTCTCCTTGGTGGTGGCGCAGCTGCGGGTGATGAACACGTCATCGTTTGACATATCCTTGAAAGCTACAAGTCGGTAGGATTCGGGATGGATTCCTTGTTTCATCTGTCTGGTTGTTTAGAAATCGGGCGCAAAGATAACAAAATTATTTGATCCTGCAAGGCGCATCGTCATAAAGCAGGAAACGCTTTGCCTTGCGTATCCACTTCTGCTCCTCGACCTTGACATGCTCCTGCACCACATCGTAGGTGATGCCGCTACGAAGATACTCCTCGATGACGGGATCCGCCACCTTGGTAAACAGCTCCGGGAACATCTCGAACTGCGAGTAACGCTCTGCAAACCAGCGCATAAGCAACAGGGTGTGCAGCAGGCTGTGGTAGCGGGCTCCGGGCGTGAGCAGTATCTGATAGCCGTTGCAGACCTCGCCCTCATAGCGTCCGGCCGAAGGAGTGAAGCTGCACGGACGCATCTTGACGCCCTCCGGCTTGGGTACGAATGCGGGATTCTCAGGCCTCACGAACGGAGCGCCGAAATACTCGTACGGGCGGGAGGTACCTATGGCAGGGGTGATGGAAGTGTTGTTCCAGAGCCCTCCTCCGCTGTACATGTAGCAGGTGAACATCCCCGGGATGTCAGAAGCCGGAGCTATGGTCCAGGGCATGACCGACTGGTCGGAGCAGCGCGCGGATATAATATGCAGGGGGTAGCGTGCCTCTATCTCCGTATGGTACAGATGGCATAGCTCTCCCAGCGTAAGTCCGTGACGGTGAGCAACTCTCGGAGTCCAGAGGTCCGCATCTACCGCAGGTATGGAGCCCTCGACGTCGCGGCCTGCCGGATTGATATGGTCAATGATATAGATCGAAGGGCCCTCCTCCATCCGGGCGCGGACGGAGAGCAGCCGCATGACATCGCGGGTATAGTTGAAATAGCGCGTACCGACGTCCTGGATCTCCACCACCACGGCGTCCAGCCCTTCGAGCTCCTCCTGAGAGAACTCTATGTGGTTGGTACCGGGGGTCAGCTCCGCATCGCGCGGCCCGAAAACACGGACCAGATTGCCCCTGTCACGGAAGATCTCGTGGACATAGCGGTCGGAGGCAGCGTCCCAACAGTTCTGGGTGCAGAACACCCCTACCCTGCCGTCGACTAGCCCGCGGTCCAGCTGCTCCTGTATGGGAGTAGTCCTAAATGAGAACATTGGCTATTTTGATGACCTCTTCGCCAAGAGCTGCCGCCTCTGCCTCGGTAGGGGCCTCGCTGTAGATGCGGATAATAGGCTCGGTGTTGGACTTGCGGAGCAGCACCCATGAGCGCTTGGACTCAAAGGAAATCTTTACGCCGTCCTGATCGGATACATCCTCCTTGGAATAATGATCCTTGAGGGCGGAGAGTATGCGGTCAATCTTGGCCGGGTCGCTGAGCTCTATGCGGTTCTTGGAGATATAGTACTCAGGGAGGGTCTTCTTGTACTCAGCAAGGCTGAGGCCCAGGTGAGCGAGATGGCTAAGCACGAGAGCCACACCGACCATGGCGTCGCGGCCGCAGTGCAGACCGGGATAAATCACGCCGCCGTTGCCTTCGCCGCCGATGAGAGCGCCAACCTTGTGCATGAGGGTGGTGACATTGACTTCACCCACGCTCGAAGCATAGTACTTGCCGCCGTGGCGCTCGGTTACGTCACGCAGTCCCCTCGAGCTGGAGAGGTTGGAGACGGTGATGCGCTTGGCGGGATCGGGCTCGAGGCCGAGCAGATAGTCAGCTACGGCTATAAGGGTATTCTCCTCTACGAAGGGCTTGCCGTCACCGCAGATAAGTGCGAGGCGGTCCACATCGGGATCCACGCTCACGCCGAAGTCTGCGCCGTGCTCCACGACGGCCTTGCTGAGGTCGGTGAGGTTGGCGGGCAGAGGCTCGGGATTATGGGCGAAGTCGCCGGTAGGCTCGCAGTTGAGCTTGATGCATTTTACGCCCAGACGCTCAAGCAGGCGGGGCATAATGATGCCGCCGACGGAGTTGACGGCATCCACCACTACGGTGAAGCCCTTAGCCTTGATGGCGGGGACATCGACAGCGGGGAGAGCCAGCACATCGTCGATGTGGCGGTCGGTGTAATCAATCTCGGAAATCTTGCCGAGCTCATCCACCTGTGCAAAATCGAATTCGCCGCTCTCGGCAAGGTCCAGGATGGCCTGGCCTTCGACTGCGGTAAGGAACTCTCCCTCGCGGTTGAGGAGCTTGAGAGCGTTCCACTGGCGGGGATTGTGAGAGGCGGTGAGGATAATTCCTCCGTCTGCATGCTCATAGCGGACGGCCATTTCGGTCGTAGGGGTGGAGGCGAAGCCAATCTTCACTACATCCACTCCGCAGGCCTGCAGGGTGCCGACCACGAGATTCTCAACCATTGCGCCGGAGAGGCGGGCGTCCTTGCCGACGACCACCTTGCGTGCACCGGTGCAGCGGGAGTATGCGTAAACGAATTTGACGATGTCAACGGGGGTGAGCCCCTCGCCGGCAGGGCCACCTATAGTGCCGCGAATGCCGGAAATAGATTTAATTAGTGCCATAGTGGTTACAAATTTAACATTTTTTTGGAGAGTTGTTATTTTTATCTATCTTTGCAGTCCCAATGGTGGGTTCGTATAACGGTTAGTACTCGAGATTCTCAATCTCGCAATAGGAGTTCGATTCTCCTACCCACTACTAAGAGTTTCTCCTGCAGAGTCTGCAGTGATGAAACTCTTTTGTGTTTTATGACCATCAGTAAGCTTAAGACCGGAGAAGCTGCAAGGGTCGTAGCCGTAGGCGGCAGCGGAGCCCTTCGGCAGCATTTGCTCGGGATGGGCATCATCCCGGGTGCAGAGATAGAATTCGTCAAGCGCGCCCCTCTCGGGGACCCCGTCGAGATAAAAGTCCATGGAGACAGCCTCACCCTGCGTGCAAGCGAGGCGGAGCAGATTGAGCTCGAGCAGACCGGCAGCGCCGTCGCAGAGCCCGCCCATCTTGATAGCCTGGACTTCGGCTATGCCCCCAGCCTTCATGATCACGACGCCCACCCGGGAATTGGTGAAGGCCTGTACCATAGGGACGGCCAGGTGGAGCCCCTCGCTAAAGGCGAGAGGCTGACTTTCGCCCTCGCCGGCCAGCAGAACAGCGGCAAGACCACCCTTTTCAACGCGCTTACCGGCTCCAACCAGCATGTGGGCAATTTCCCAGGAGTCACAGTAGACCGCAAGGACGGCTCAATCAAGGGACATCCGGAGACTCTGGTAACCGATCTCCCAGGCATATATTCACTCTCGACTTACACCGCAGAGGAGCTCGTCTCCCGCGATTTCATACTCAAGGAGCATCCCCGCGCAATAATTAATATTGTAGATGCGGGCAACATTGAGCGCAACCTCTACCTCACCGTGCAGCTCATGGAGCTCGGAGTCCCCATGATACTTGCCATCAATATGATGGACGAGCTTCGCGCGAGCGGCGGCTCCATCCACCTCAACGAGCTGGAGAGCCTGCTCGGGATGCCGGTTGTCGCAATCGCCGCGGCCAAGAATGAGGGTATAGACGAGCTCGTCGAGCACGCAATACATGCGGCCCGCTACCAGGAAGTCCCGGTACGCCAGGACTTCTGCTCGCCCGAGGACCACGGCGGCGCGGTGCACAGGTGCCTGCACGGCATAATGCATCTGGTGGAGGACCACGCCTCGCGCGCCGGACTACCGTTGCGTTTCGTTGCATCCAGACTGGTCGCAGGCGACGCCGAGATAGAGGCTGCCCTGGGCCTGAGCCAGAACGAGAAAGAGATGCTCGAACACATCATCCTGCAGATGGAGGAAGAGCGCGGAATGGACCGCGACGCCGCCATGGCGGAGATGCGTTTCTCATTTATAGACAAAGTCTGTTCGCGGACGGTCATTCGCCCCCGCGAGAGCAGGGAGGCTGCCCGCAGCCGCCGCATTGACAAGGTGCTCACCGGCAAATGGACGGCGATCCCGGTTTTCTTCGCAATAATTGCGCTCATATTCTGGCTGACCTTCGATGTGGTCGGAGCCTGGCTTCAGGACCTCCTGGAGCAGGGCATAGGCTGGCTCGGAGGCGTAGTGGAGGCGGCTCTGGTGCGCTGGGAAGTCAGCGAAGCCCTGCGCTCGCTGGTCGTGGACGCCATATTCGGAGGCGTCGGAAGCGTGCTGAGCTTCGTACCAATTATAATAGTGCTGTTCTTCTTCCTGTCCCTGCTTGAGGACAGCGGCTACATGGCCCGCATTGCCTTCGTGAGCGACAAACTGCTGCGCCGCATAGGTCTCTCTGGACGAAGCATAGTGCCCATGCTCATAGGCTTCGGATGTACCGTACCGGGAGTGATGGCAACCCGTACCCTGCCTTCCAGCCGCGACCGCAGGCTCACGATACTGATGCTGCCCTTCATGAGCTGCTCCGCCAAGATAGCTATCTACGGATTCCTCGCGGCTGCTTTCTTCCCCGGCAAGGCGGGCGGAGTGATGACTACCCTCTACCTTCTCGGCATACTCGTAGGCGTCGCCCTGGCACTTATTACCAAACTCTTCCGCCACGGCTCGCAGGCCGCGCCCTTCGTAATGGAGCTGCCGGTGTACAGGATGCCTGTCGCAAGGAATGTTGGGCACCTGCTCTGGGACAAGACCAAGGACTTCCTCCAGAGGGCGTTCACGGTTATCTTCATTGCCACCGTAGTTATATGGTTCCTGCAGAGTTTTGACTTCGGGCTCAATTTCGTCGAAGGCAGCAAGAGCATGCTGGCCGTCATCGCAGGATGGCTGGCACCGGTGATGGCGCCGCTCGGACTGGGCGACTGGAGGATAGTCACGGCCCTCATCTCCGGCTTCCTCGCCAAGGAGAGCGTAGTTGCCACCCTCGAGGTACTCGGCGC
>CAMZEI010000055.1 GCA_947305815.1 uncultured Bacteroidales bacterium
GGCTCGAGCGCAAGGGGGGCGAGGTCTTCGACATACGCGTGGACGGATTCTTCGTGGCTATAGGTCATAAGCCGGCCTCGGAGCTGTTTGCGCCCTGGGTTGAGACCGATGCCGCCGGCTATATAGTGACCCGCGACGGCAGCAAGACAAATATCCCCGGCGTATTCGCCGCCGGAGATGTGTGCGACCCCGTGTACAGGCAGGCCGTATGCGCAGCCGGTTCCGGTTGCAGGGCAGCGCTGGACGCCGAAAAATTCCTCAAGCGATGAGAAAGTACCTTATCCCCGTCCTGATGCTGGCCCTTGCGGCAGTCTCGTGCAATTCTGCTTACGAGAACCTGCTTGCCAGCAACGATGCGGACGCCAAATACGAAGCCGCGTTCGACTACTTCAACAACGGCAAGTTCAACCGCGCTGCCCAGCTGTTCGAGTCCCTCTCCGTCATCACGACAGGTACGGAGCGCGATGACACCGTCCAGTTCTACTGGGGCCTCAGCAACTACCGGGCTAAGGATTACTATACCGCGCAGAGCAATCTGGAGCATTTCCTCGGGAACTTCCCCAAGAGCCCCTTTGCCGAATATGCTTCGTTCCTCAGGCTTGACTGCCTGTTCCGCAGCACCAACCGCTACGAGCTGGACCAGGCCCCGACTTACACAGCCATCGCGGCCATCAACAAGTTCCTCATCGACTATCCCTACACCGACAAGAGGGAGATCTGCGACAAGATGCTGGACGACCTCGACGAGAGGCTGGACCGCAAGGCTTACGAGAACGCCCTGCTGTACTACCGCATGGAGGACTACAAGGCTTCGAGGGTGGCCTTCAAGAACGTGCTGAAGGAGGACGCTGACAACCGCTACCGCGAGGACATACTCTACTATGCAGCCATGTCGTCTTACAAATATGCCGATATGAGCATACCGTCCAAGCAGAAAGAGAGGTTCCTGGTGTTCAGCGACGACTACCTCAATTTCATTGGAGAATATCCGGACTCGCACTACCGCAAGGAACTCGATTCACTCTGGAACAAAGTCAAACAAAAATAAATGAAACTTCCGCCCCGACGGCGGAAGTATTTATTATATGGAAAAGAAAATACCTCAAAACACTATCACGAGGGATGTCAAATACCTCGCCGAGCCTACGGGCAACATTTACGAAACTGTAGTGATACTCTCCAAGAGGGCCAACCAGATTGCTCTCGCAGAGAAGAAGGAGCTCGCCAAGAAGCTTGAAGATTTCCGCACTGAGCACGATACCATGGAGGAAGTGTTCGAGAACAAGGAGCAGATCGAAATCTCCAAATACTACGAGCGCCAGCCCAAGCCGGATCTCGTCGCAATCAGCGAGTTCGAGGCCGGTGAGCTTTACTACCGCACCGCCAATACAGACGAGGCTTAAATGCTCCGCAGGCTCCACATACGCAACTACGTCCTGATCGACGCCCTGGACATGGAGTTCCCGGACGGGCTGGTAATTATAACCGGCCAGACGGGAGCAGGTAAGTCCATACTGCTCGGGTCCCTGGGACTCGTCGGGGGCGCCAAGGCCGACGCAGCCCAGATTCTGAGGGGCGCGGACAGCTGCGTGGTGGAGGCTGAATTCGAGGTCGCACCGTCCGACGAGGGCGTGCGCGAGCTGCTTGAGAGCAACGACCTCGACTGGGACGACGGCAGGATAGTGATCCGGAGGGTCCTCGCGGCATCCGGGCGCTCCCGCTGCTTCGTGGGAGACTGCCCCGTACCCCTGCAGGTCCTCTCAGACCTCGCGGGCCGGCTCTTCGACATACATTCCCAGCACGCCAGCCTGCTTCTTACCGACCGCAAGTACCAGCTGAGGCTCCTTGACCGCTTCGCCGGGGACGGGGAGCTGCTCGGGGAGTGCTCTGCCGCGTGGCGCGGACTGCTGGCCGCCGAGTCTGAGCTCAACGAAGCTAAGACGAGGCTGAGCAGTCTGCAAGCCGAGAAGGACTACAACGAGGCACAGCTGCGCCAGCTTGACGCCGCCCACCTGCGCGAAGGCGAGCTCGAGGAGCTCGAAGCCCTCCACGGTGAGCTGGCTAACTCGGAGCAGATCAAAGAGGCACTCGGGACTGCGGCCGCAGCCCTGGATGAGCTGCCGCTGAGGGACGCCCGCAAAGCTCTGGAGCACATAGGGAACCTGGTGCCGGCTGCGGCCGCACTCGCGGAGCGCATAGAATCCAGCCGCATCGAACTGGATGACGTACTCTCGGAGGTACAGGCCCTGGATGAGCGAATTGGCATCTCCGGGGAGAGTCTGGAGAGCGTCGAGCAGAGTATGTCCACTCTGTACGGCCTGATGACCAAGTTCTCCTGCGGGAGCGTCGGTGAGCTCATTGAGCGCCGGGAGCAATACCGGAGCGCCCTTTTCGACAGCGACAACCTCGAATCCGAAATCGCCTCGCTAGAGAAGAAATCAGCCGCAATCCGTGCCGAATACGACAGCATCTGCAAATCCCTGCACGCGGTCCGCGCAGAAGCCGCCCCTAAGCTGGCTGCCGAAGTCGGACAGTCGCTGCGCTTCCTCGAGCTGGACAGGTCCCGATTCACCGTGGATATAAGCCCTGCGGCCGACGGTATATCCGGACGTGACGCAGTATCCCTGCGATTCTCCGCATCCGGCGGGGAGCCGGTCGATGTCGCCAAGTGCGCATCCGGCGGAGAAATGTCCCGCATAATGCTGTGTCTCAAGGCTATAATGGCCCGATTCGACGGCATGCCCACGCTAATTTTCGACGAGATTGACACCGGAGTCTCCGGCAGCGTCGCCGACAAGATGGGCTCCATGATATGCGACATGGGACGGTCCATGCAGGTGTTCTCAATCACCCACCTCCCCCAGGTTGCAGCCAAGGGTGACGCCCACTATGTCGTCACCAAGGAATACGAAGGCGAGCGCGCCATAACCCGTCTCGGTAAGGTCGAAGGCGAAGCACGCGTGATGGAGATAGCCCGTCTGCTCAGCGGCTCGTCAGTGACTCCCGAAGCCGTAGCAAACGCAAAATCGCTGCTCAATGACCGCTAACCACTTCCGCAAGGCACCGGACATCGAAAAGTTCCGCAAAATGCTCAAGGACCGTGGTCTCAAGGCTACGCCACAGCGTCTTGCTGTACACGAAGCCATGCTGGCCCTCGTACATGCCAGCGTGGACCAGGTAGTCGATTACATAGTTGAGAATTCCAGCACCCGCGTCACCGTCACTTCAGTGTACAATGTGCTTTCGGGTCTCGCTGATGCCGGTATTTATTCGCGCCGACTCAGTTCCAACAACAAGATGTACTTCGACGTCAATACCCCGGGCCGCTATTCGACACATCTGTACGACACCAGCTCCAACTCCTATATAGATTTCGACGACGAGCACCTGCGCGCCCTGGTGGAGACCCACCTCAAGGGCATGAAATTCAGCGGTTACAAGATTGACGGCGTGGATATCCAGCTGGTCTGCCACCCGACTGGCCGCCGGAAGAAGAAATAGTTTCCTAAAGCTCCTTGCGCCAACGCGCAAGGGGTATCCCCAACTGATCACGATATTTGGCTATGGTCCTGCGTGCGACCTTGTAGCCTTTCTCGTTCATCTTCTGCACGAGCTGCTCGTCGGTGAGAGGAGCACGCTTGTCCTCCGCGTCCACACATTCCTTGAGGGCCTTCTTGAGCTCTCGCGTGGACACTTCCTCACCCTCACTGTTCTCCATGCCTTCGGAGAAGAAATACTTCAGCGGCTTGATGCCGAAATGGGTCTGGATATACTTGCTGCGCACAACCCTTGAGATAGTGGAGATATCGAAGCCCGTACGCTCCGCTATATCTTTTAGTACCATAGGCTTGAGATGATTCTCATCACCGTCTATGAAGTATTCGTACTGATAGTCCAGTATGGCCTGCATGGTCTTCTGGAGGGTATTCTGACGCTGCTTGAGGGCTTCGATGAACCACTTCGCCGAATCCAGTTTCTGCTTGACGAAAGTTACGGCCTCCTTCTGCGAGCGCTCACACTTGCCAGCCGAGTCCGCGAGCATGTCGGCATATTTGTGGTTAATCCGGAGCTCGGGGATATTGAAGCGCGGCATTGTAAAGCTCAGGCGTCCGTCCTTCTCCTCAAGTACGAAGTCAGGTATAATCTGCTGAGTCCTGTCGTCATACAGCTCTCCGGAGCCGCCTCCCGGATTGGGATTCAGCTTCACTATGCGGGCCATCGCGGCCTTGAGCTCGTCTTCATTTAAGCCCAAGCGGGACATCACCTTGGCGAAATGGCGGTTGGAGAACTCGGTGAACTCCTCTTCGAGTATCCTTATGGCGTTCAGCGTATCGGGCGCAGGCTTCATCGTGCGCAGCTGGAGCAGCAGGCACTCACGCAGGTCCCTCGCTCCCACTCCGGCGGGCTCGAAAGTCTGCACCAGGGCTATCATCTCCTCTACCTCCTCCTCAGTGGCTTCTATGCCGGCGCGGAATGCCAGGTCGTCCACGATAGAGTCAGTGTCGCGGCGCAGATAGCCGTCCTCTCCTATGCTTCCGATGATGAACTCAGCAATGTCGTGCTGCTTGGGGCTCAGGTCACGGAATCCGAGCTGGTCCGAGAGTGTCTGGGAGAAAGACTCCCTCACCGAGAA
The DNA here is from genome assembly GCA_947305815.1 of uncultured Bacteroidales bacterium. Lineage (GTDB taxonomy): Bacteria > Bacteroidota > Bacteroidia > Bacteroidales > UBA932 > Cryptobacteroides. Next base: position 4,634 of record CAMZEI010000055.1, read on the forward strand.
GGTATTGTACTCCGGGCGGGGGTCCTTGCCCCAGTTGGATACACGGGTCTTGTATGAAGGGATGTAATCGTCCTCTTTGATGGAGTCGAGAGACACTTCCCTCTGCTCCTCGGGATTGTCAGAAGACTCTTGATCAGGGGTATCGTCCAGGACGGGATTCTCCTCAAGCTCGGAGCGCACCTTCTGCTCCAGGTCCTGAATCGGGAGCTCGATGAGCTCTATAGTCTGGATCTGGATAGGCGAGAGCTTCTGGGTCTGCTTGAGTTCGAGTCCCTGCTTGATCATATCTCTACTCCTCCGGGGTCTCTATGGGGACAAGCATGCTGAGCGTATCAGCCCTGAACGAGTCGGGGTCGAGCGCCGGATAGCGGAAGCGCTCCTTCACGACGAAAGCCGTGGGGAAATCGCGCTTGATTCTCTGCAGGTGCGCCTGCGCCTCGCCCTTGGTGCGGAAGTCACCCACCGTCACCTTGAAGTAGGGATTGTCGTAGCTGCGGTAGGTGCGCATGCCGTGGTATTTGGCAAGGAACAGATTCTCAGCATCTTCGGATGCGGTACGCGCGTCCTGCCTGTTGTCGAAAAATATCCTGATGCGGTAGCCTGCCACGGTCTTCTCGGGAGCGTCCTTAATCTTGTCCTCCAATGCTCTGCGTATCTTGGAGGAAGCTTCGAGGGAGACTCCCTCGGGCATCGCATTCCATACATTGAGACCGGTCAGGGTCGTATCGATTGACGATACCGGCGAAAAGATCACGGTATCCACTACCCTGTAGCCATCGGGGACTTCCCCGCCGTCATATATCTGCTGGGAGCGTCCGGTGAAAGCCGCCGCAAGGAGTACAGCAAGGGTTATAATAGCTTTCTTCATAGCTGGATGTCGTTGTATTCAAGGGTCTTGCCAAGGCCGCATTTGGTCTTGACTTTGGCACGGACGTCGGCTTTGAGCGCATCGCGTCCGTGGTCCATCAGGGTACCCATAACGGTGAACAGACCTATGCCCTCAGCGAGCGAGCCGTGCATAGGGACGGTGTATTCGCGGGAAGTCTTGCCCTCAACCTCGATGCCTCCTGAGCGCAGGTACACAACAGGGCTGTCACCAGCCTTGAGGGTCACTTCGAGAGTGTCCACGACGAAGGTCCTGCCGGGGTTGCTGACGGTTAACTCCGCAGTCAGTCCGATGTCCTGCGCCGAGCGCGGCGACACCGACACCATACGCAGGTCACTGAACTCCAGGTCCCTGTACTGACTGGCGCATCCCGCGAGCATCATCACCGCCGCGAGACACACAAAAAACCTGTTGAATCCCTCTGTCATAACAAACACAAAAATACTACTTTTTGTCGAATTATTGTTTATATTTGTCCTTTGAGCTAAGTTAGTAGCTGTGTGTTCAATACGACATATTCGCCTATACCTTGTCTGCGCATCTCTGCTGTGCGGACTCAACGCGCAAGGACAGTCCTTCGAGGAATACCGGAAGAAGTCGCAGGCACAGTTCAACCAGTACAGGCAGGAGCAGCAGGAGGCCGTAAACAGCTACCGTGACAAAATCAACCGGGAGTTCTCGGCCATGCTTGGCAGGCCATGGAAGTCATTTAGCCATACCCCCCCCCACGACAATCCTTTAAAGGACGTTCCTCCCCCTCCGATTCCAAGTGCACCTCAATCGAGGCAACCCGGACGGGACGCCAGATATAAAGCCGTCACAATAAAGCCCGCGCCCCAGGGCCAGGCGGCCGACAGACTGCCTCCGCTGGAAAAGGAGACGGCAGTTCAGACCGCTGCACTGCGCTTCACTTTCATGGGCGAACCCTGCACCGTTCACGCAGGGAAACGCGTTGCGCCCGCCAGCACTGCTGAATCTGATATTGCCCGGGCATGGGAGGCGATGTCGTGCCCGGAATACAATCTCCTCGCAGGCGATTTCCAGGCAATACGGAGTGATTTGGGCCTTTGCGACTGGGCCGCCTTGCAACTTGCCGAGGAGACGGCTTTCAATGTATGCAGGAGCAGGACTTCGGCCGAAGCGGTCATGCTGCAGATGTGGCTCCTGTCCCAGGCAGGTATGGAAGCTGTCATGGCGGTTGACGAAAGCGGCAGGCTGCGGCTGCTTGTGGCAACGGACAAGCAGTTGTTCGACTATCCCGCCTTCTTCGTGGACGATGTGGTGTTCTATGTGGCGGATGGCGCCCCTGTCAGGACTGCGAGGGTGCAGGCATGCCGTTTCCCTGGCACAAGGCCGCTGAGGATGGCCTTCACCCGTCCGGCCACAGCCCACGAGAATCCCGCACAGGGTAAGAGGAGCACGGTGGACGGGACAAGGATTCGCTTCTACGATGGCTATCCCGAATTCTGCGACGAAGGCTTACCCCTTTCCGGTTTTTATTATATGGCTATGGTCCCTCTCAGCAGAAGTGCAAAAGAGGCCCTTTATCCCTCTCTGAAGAGCAGGATAGCGGGGAAGAGCGCCACGGAGGCAGCAGGTATTCTGCTGACCTATATTCAGAAGGAGTTCCCGTACCGCGAGGACGAAAAGGTCTGGAACAAGGAGAGATATTTTCTCGCTGAGGAAACCCTGTGTTACGATTATTCCGACTGTGAAGACAGGGCTATACTGTACAGTTGGCTTGTCAGGGACTTGCTTGGTCTCAAGACTGCACTTGTGTATTACCCTGGACATCTTGCGACGGCCGTCCGCTTCGGCAGCAGCGTGGATGGAGACGCTACCTTCATCAACGGAGAACGATACCTCATCTGCGACCCTACATATTTTGGAGCCGGCATCGGCGAAGAAATGCCCGGCGTTGACAAATCCAAAGCGTCTGTAATCCCGTTATGAACTGGAAGGTAATCATTTGGAAGTATCTGATTCCCGGCGGTGTTGCACTGCTGATGGTATTCGCGTGTTTCTTCTACTGGAACGCCCGTTTTACTTTCGGCTTCGGGGATGCCCAGATCAAGAGGATATCCATGCTCAAGAGCCTGCTGTTCACAAAGGAGCGGCCTCATGGTGAAGTCCTCCCGGTCAACGTGTCTTACGACAGGATGCTTGTCCCTTATGCCGACGAATTGGGGATTCCCGCAGGGGATCTGGACATCACTGACCGTGCTGACCTGCTCTGCTTGATGGACAGCCTCCAGCGCTGGGACAACTACCGCTACATAGTCTGCGACGTTCATTTCGACACCACCATCACCACCGGCTTCGACAGCTTGCTCTACACGAAGATGGCTTCGATGCGGGATATTGTAATAGCTTCGTCCGACCACGATCCTTCACTCCTTGAGGGCAAGACGGCATGCGCCGAGTACGACCAGCTCGAAAAGGGCAACCGCTTCATCAAGTTCAGGTATTTCGCCCTGGACGGAGGGGACAGCGTCCCGCTGCGGATGTGGGAGGAGATTGATGGCGGACAACTTGTCCGTAAAGGCAACCGATACCGCTGGAACGGCCTTCCTGCAGTGAATTCATCAATCCCGGACCTGGAGTTCTTCCCTGTGATGGGCTGGGACGACAAGGGCGAGAAACAAATCTGGAACCTTGGTGCCGACATACTGGATGCTCCACTGGATATGGCTCCACTCTTCGAGGACAAGATTGTGCTTCTCGGGGACTGGGCCGAATACGACATGCATGCCACAATACGCGGCTCCATGCCGGGGACTGACATACTCTACAACGCCTACCTCGCACTGAAAGACGGCGCCGTAAGGGTTAGGGCGTGGGTGCTCCTGATATTGTTCCTTACTTTCATGGCCGAGATTTCATGGGTGCTGCGCTTCTATTGGGGTGAAAACCCCGGCAAGGACCGCATGTCGGCTTTTGCAGCAAAGAATCCGTTGCTGCATGCCCTGTGGCGCATCGTGGCCTCATGGATTGGCTACACGGGGCCCCTGTGGATAGTCTGCACGGTCATTTACCTGACCTGCGGTTTCTTTGTCAACGCATTCGTGGTCGGTTCGGCCATTACGTTCGTAGCCCCATATCTTAAAAAGAAACCTGCCGAATGAAGCGCATTACATTCATATTGACGCTGTTTCTCATCCCCCTGGCCGCGCAGGCGCAGGGGCTGTGGCACATAGCATGGCTAAAACCGTCCCCCGTACAGATAGACGGGAGGCCGATGCAGGTCGGCGACGAGTTCAGGGATGGGGCAACGGTCGAATGGAGCGACAACGACCAGGTGATAAAGGCTATTGAGACGGAGTCGCGCCGCTGTCTTGTACTCAGCGCAAGGGCACTTCCTGAGAATTCAGGACACAGGTTGCGGGACTACATCGACGTCTGCGAGAAGCTCTCCACCCGCAGCCGCACATACCGCGAGAGCGTCAGCAGGGGCGAAGGGTTGCACTATCTCGGTTTCGTGCAGGGTGGCAGGACTGAAACCCTAATCCCGTTCGAAGGGATGTTCATGGACGAGCTGCCGCAAGAAATCTGGCTTTGCTATGTCAACACCGATACCGGCGAAAAGCGAGTGGAGACCAGAGACTTCCGCGCCCTGATGGACGACCTTATTGTCACTGACGACATGGTCTGTCGCATAATTGCAGACATGGGATACGACCCGGAGAGCTATCTGTCACTTCTATCTCAGTTTATGGAAGAAAAGCACAGGGGGATTCCCCTTTCTACCGAAGAAATCCATCTTTATTTAACCCTTAAATACTAAACACTATGAAAAAGTTATTCGCACTCGCATCCATCATCCTGATTCTCGCTTCCTGCGGTTCCAGCAAGAAAGCCGTTGCTCCTGCTTCCGCTCCCGAAGGCAAGTCGCTCGGATTAAAGGTTCAGAAGTCCCCGGAGCAGCTTTACGCCGAAGACCCTGAGGCGGAGAACATGCGCGCATGGGGCTTCCGCAATGGTTTCGAAAGCCAGAACCTGGAAGCGCTTGCCGCTACCGAAGCCCGCGCAAAACTGGCTGAAGAAGTTGCCACGCTGGTCAAGAGCGCAATTGATATCTACGAGAAGAATGCAAAGATTGACAATAAGTCCCTGAACGCCAAAGCAGAGAATGTAAAGACCGCAGAATCCCAGGACATTGTAAAAGTTTCTGCCGTGGCAAAGGAGCTTATCCGCGGCAGCCGTATTGTTATGTCCGACCGCTATCTGCAGG